>NZ_BCPZ01000158.1:0-46212 GCF_001950615.1 Candidatus Protochlamydia sp. W-9 | reverse complement strand
AGAATATTTAATATATTAATAAAAAAATAAATAAAAATAGCGTAAATTTATATCAAATCACTGATTCTTTTCATCCGTATTTACCATTCACTGGACCAAATTAATCAGCAGGATTTAGATTAATTATATACCCAACATGATTTTATTTAACTCAATTCACATAAATTTTGTTTGACGAAAGCTTGAATTTAACTATGACAAATTTAATTCTTAACCAGTTTTAGGGCAAAATCTCATATGGCAAGCATATGACACGAAGGTTTCCGCTAGAGGTTTTTCTAAACATAATTTACAGTTAAAAACTTAATTTAAGGAAAATTATAAAAGTCAATTCCAAAAACTTTACAATCAAGTTTCAAAGGAAAGCTTTTCCCTCTTAGATGTTTTACGACAAATCCATTTAAGAAAAATGAAAGCATTAAATCTCAATCCAACAAATGTTACTGCACTTCAAATATTGATTAATAAGTTTGAAAAATTACAATTACTAGTATTAGTCGAAGGAAAATTTAGTTTAATAGAAACTTTTCACGATGCGATTCGCTCGCTTTAAAAATTGGATTTTCATCCTTCTTTTTTTTCTAAAATTTTTAGGGTTGATATTTACTTTTTAAGTAGATTTCATCTTGGACTTTCTCTCTCTTGCATAATTTATATTACCTCATTAAAATAATCGACATTCTTATTATTACGTTTCAGAGGGACACATGGCAGAATTAGATAAGGAAACTATTCACACTTTAACACGTCTTTGCAGAATTGATTGCACAGAAGCTGAGCAAGAGGCTATTCTAAAAGATTTAAAAAATATCTTAAACTATATTGAACAGCTTCAAGAAATTGATACAGAGCACGTTTTACCTTGTAATCATGTATTAGAAGAAATGTGTAATGTGATGCGAGACGATGAAATTGGGCCTGTTTTAGCAAGAGATGTTTTCTTAGCAAACTCACCATCGCATATCGGAGGAATGATTCGCGTTCCGCCTGTGATTAAACAAGCATAACGTTTTACGAGGATTCATGTATAAATTTTCTGCCATTGAAATTCGAGACCAATTCATCCGAGGAGATATCTCTGCTAGTGCTATTACTCAGCATTATTTAAATCGCATTGCTAAATATGATCAGAAAATTGGAGCTTTTCTGTCAGTCTATGAAGAACAAGCCATGATGCAAGCTAAACAATTAGATCAAAAAAGGCTAGCTAATCAACCCTTAGGTAAATTAGCTGGAATTCCCATCGCAATAAAAGACAATATTCTTGTGAAAGGAGAAATATCCACTTGTGGTTCTAAATTTTTGACAAATTTCAAATCTCCTTATCAAGCCAGCGTGATTGAGTATTTATTAGCAGAAGGGGCTGTGATTATAGGAAAAACAAATATGGATGAATTTGCTATGGGTTCTTCCACTGAAAATTCTGCTTTGCAAAAAACTAGTAATCCTTGGAATTTAAAATGTACGCCTGGTGGATCATCTGGAGGATCTGCTGCTGCTGTTGCTGGTCGTTTATCTCCCCTTTCGTTAGGGAGTGATACAGGAGGTTCTGTCCGTCTCCCGGCATCTTTCTGTGGAGTTGTTGGCTTTAAGCCAACTTACGGAAGAGTATCCCGCTTTGGGTTAGTTGCCTATGGCTCCTCTCTCGATCAAATTGGTCCTTTAGCTACAAATACAGCAGATACCGCTTTATTAATGGAAGTCATCGGACGACATTGCCCAAAAGATTCAACAAGTATTGCCTTAGGACCCGAAGATTACTTGAGTCAATTTAAAGATTCCATCGCTGGCATGAAAATCGGAGTTCCCTGGGAGTTTTTAGAGAATTTAGCTGATGAACCAAAAAAGATTTTTCAACAATCTGTCAATTTAATGAAACAACTGGGTGCTGAAATCGTTGATATTGATTTGAGCATCTTAAAATATTCTTTAGCTGTATATTATATTTTGGCCACAGCTGAAGCTTCTACGAACTTAGCAAGATTTGATGGAATTCGTTATGGACAACGATCTCCAAAAGCCAAAACATTAGAAGAAGTTTATGATTTTTCTAAAGAAGAAGGTTTTGGCGCGGAAGTAAAAAGAAGAATTTTACTTGGAACGTATGTTCTTTCGGCTGGCTATCAAGATGCTTATTACAAAAAAGCGCAAAAAGTCCGGACGTTGATTTTAAGAAGTTACAAAGAAGCTTTTGCTAAATGCGATTTAATCGCCTCTCCTGTTTCTCCATTTGCCGCATTTGAAATAGGGGCAATTAAAGATCCATTACAAATGTACTTAGAAGATATTTATACAATTGGTATCAATCTCGCAGGCCTACCAGCTGTGAGCATTCCCAATGGTTTTAGCAAAGATGGAAAACCGATGGGACTCCAATTGATTGGGGCTCAAAAACATGATAGAGAAGTTTTAAATGCTGCCCATATCCTAGAAAAATCGCTAGCTTTTCATCCTGCTATTCCAGAATTAGTTAAAGAGGAGACATCTGCATGAGCCATAAATATTCACATCCCTCTCATTTTGAATGGGAAGCAGTGATTGGACTAGAGATCCACGTTGAATTAAATACGAAATCTAAATTATTTAGCGTAGCCCCAAATCATTTTGGAGACGAACCTAACACAAATATTACAGAAGTCTGCACAGGAATGCCAGGTTCTTTACCTGTTCTCAATAAAGAAGCTGTTCGTAAAGCGGTCCAATTTGGATGCGCAATTCAAGCCGAAGTTGCCAAATTTAGTAAATTTGATCGTAAATCTTATTTTTATCCAGATAGTCCTCGTAATTTTCAAATTACCCAATATGATCAACCAATTGTTAAAGGGGGAACAGTCATTGCTGAAATAAATGGAAAGGAAAAATCATTTGCCGTTAACCGTGTTCATCTTGAAGATGATGCTGGTATGCTTAAGCATTTTTCTACTTTTGCAGGAGTGGATTATAATCGAGCAGGATCTCCTTTAATAGAAATTGTGTCTGAACCTTGCATCCATACTCCCGAGGAAGCTGTTGCTTATGCAATGGCTATTAAAGCTATTTTGCAATATATCGATGCTTCTGATTGTAACATGGAAGAAGGATCTCTACGAATAGATACAAATATTTCTGTTCGATTAAAAGGAGAACAAGGCTTAAGAAATAAAATCGAAATTAAAAATATGAATTCGTTCAGTTTCATGGAATTAGCGATTAAATCGGAAATTAATAGACAAATTCAAGCTTATCTTAGCCATCCGACAAAACCCCACGATCAAATCATCGCTCAAGCAACTTATCGTTGGGATCCTGAAAAACAAGAAACCGTTTTAATGCGTCGCAAAGAATCTGCTGACGATTACCGTTATTTTCCCGAGCCCGATTTAGTCCCCATCATCTTAACAGACTCCTATATCGAAGAAATTAGACAAAGTCTTCCCGAGCTTCCGTTGCAAAGAGAGCGACGCTATACAAAAGAGCTGGGATTATCTGCTCATCAAGCTTTTGCATTAACTAGCGATAAAGCTCTAGCCGACTATTTTGAAGAAGCCCTTAAAACTTGTTCTAATAGTAGAAGCCTTTCTAATTGGCTGTTAGTGGAATTTCCTGGCAGACTCAAAGAGGGTGGGCAAAATGTGAAGTCCATTAATCTCCTACCAGCTCATATCGCTTCTTTAATTAATTTGATTGAAAAAGGGACTATTACAGGGAAAATTGCAAAAAGTGTGGCTGACGAGATGGTAGCACAACCTGGCAAAGATCCTGCGGAGATAGTTGCTGGAAATCCTGATTATCAGCCATTAAATGATCAAAATGAAGTCGAACGATATGTTGATCAAGTTTTAGCCGAAAATAATCAATCCATTGTCGATTATCGTGCCGGGAGAGATAAAGCCTTTGCTTTCTTGGTTGGCCAGGTCATGAAGCTTTGTAAAGGTAAAGCTTCTCCTTCACTTGTTAATGAACTTCTTAAGCAAAAAATCGCTAATCTCCCTTAACTGATACGAAAAATAGCGATTTAACTCACGAGTAATCAAGGATTGGCTCTTTATCATTTGTTAAAAAGGCTGTATTAATATTGTTATTACAGCCTTAGTTTTGTCAAAACTAATCATTTGATATTTAACAGCTTAAACTTCTATTTTCGATTAATTTTTATAGCTTGTATTGATGATTAATAAAATTAATTATATAATTAAAATTAGAGTTTTTAACTTTGAGGATTTATGAAAATAGACTTTGTAAAAGTTGAAAATATTCTGTCGAATACTCTCAAAAAGATTTATATTGATCATCTTTCTGAGCTTGCAGCGATTGCTGGATTGATTCAAGATCCAAACAAAGTGGCTATTTCCCCTCAATCTATTCAAACAATGATTGCGAGTTTTGAAAAACAGCTAAATAAAATCAAAAAGAAAGACCCTAAACTTTACGTAAAACTTGACATTTCTTTGGAAGATGAAAAACGATTTAAAATCAGTATAGACAGCTATACACAAAACGATTGGCAACGTATTAAGCATTTGAAAGAAAAGATTGAAGAATTAAAGAAAGAGCTTTTAGGTGAAGAGCTTCCGGATGAAAAGCTAGAAGAACATATCAACCGTGTTCGTAAAAACCATATCTATAAACGATTTAAAATTCGCGATGGTTGGCTTCCTTTGCATTAAAAATTTTCAAATAAAGAATACGACACTCAATCATAATATCCAAAAGGGTACAGTTCTCTTTAATGTGAATGTTTATCTTATTCCTTTAGTTTTTGTTTAATTTTTTTATTTCTTTAATTTTTCAACTTGTCCATTAAGAACTTTTTTGGTATATTCCTTATTTTCATTCGTCGACCGCTATTGGAGAAACTATGTCTAAAGTATGTCAAGTTACAGGTAGAAAACCTACACGTGGCTATAAATATGCCATTCGTGGTATTGCAAAGAAGAAAAAAGGAATTGGTCTTAAAGTGACAGGAAAAACAAAACGTCGCTTTCAACCGAATCTTTTTAAAAAAAGAATCTGGTTCGCAGAAGAAAATCGCTTTATTACTTTGAAGCTTTCTACCGCTGCTTTAAGAACTATTGATCGTCTCGGAGTCTTTGCTGTTGTTCGTAAAATGCGTGCAAATGGTCAATCTATCTAATTAGTTCGATTAAGGTTAAAGACTTAGGAAAATAAACTTTTCTAAGTCTTTTTTTTATTCAATTATTTGGAGTCATCCTACATTCCACTTGTATTTTCTCTAGCTGAAGACGATTTATCATTTTCAGAATCTTTTTAATCAAGTAAGAGTTGATGAATTATTAAGAAAGTCGCTACTCCCCTTTTTAAAAATTGCTCTAAAATGACTTAGATAATCACAATATCAAAATTTAACTGACAAAACTTCCAGGAGCAACATCCTCGATAGAAATAAGTTTTAAATCCCCTTCTCCCTTAGCTGCAAGTAGCATTCCTTGACTAGCCACTCCCATCAAATTAGCAGGCTTTAAATTCGCTACAACTACAACGTTTTTCCCAATCAAATCTTCTACTTTATAAAATTCGGCAACTCCAGCTACAACTATTCTTTTCTCAATTCCAATGTCTACAAGTAATTGAAAAAGTTTTTTACTTTTCGGAACAGGATTTGCCTGGATGATCTTGCCGACTCTTAAATCTAATTTTCGAAAATCTTCAATATCTACTAATGGTTTAAGAAGAATATTTTCTGAAATAGATATCTGAGTAGGTTGTGGTTTAGTTTTTTTTTCTTTTGTAAGAGTTAACTGTTGCAATTTAAGAATTTCTCTTTCGACAGCCTCATTTTCAACCCGTTGAAAAAGGATTTGGGGAGTTAAAATCTTTTGGTTAAGCGGAATCTTTTCTATTTTAACGCGATTCCAATCTTCTTGTTCGAGCGGTGTTTGAAATCCAAGAAATTGCCAAACTTTTGAAGCTGCCGTGGGAATTATGGGAAAAGAAATCAGCGCAAGCGCCTTTAAACACTCCATACAACAATTCAGCGTTGTATGCATTCTGCCCTTTGTATAATCATTTTTAGCGTCTTGCCAAGGCTTTTTACTATCAAAATAAACATTTCCTAATTGGGATAACTCCATCATAATTTGGCTCGCTTTTCGAACTTTAAAAGTCGAATAATTGGCAGCTGCTTGATCAACCAAATCTTGAATATTTTTTAAAAATTTTTGATCTTGTTCTTCTAAAACCCCAGACTCCGGAACTTTTCCCTGACACTGATTGTGAATGAACACTAAAACCCTATTAACCAAATTTCCGTACTTCCCTAGCAAATCACTGTTGCAGCGTAGTTGAAAGTCTTTCCAAGTAAATTCACTATCAGATGTTTCAGGAGCGTTGGAAGCAATAGCATAGCGAATCTGATCGCTGGTATAAAGCTTGAAAAAGTCTTCTAAATCAATATACCATCCATCTGATTTACTAAATTGCTTCCCTTCTAAATTATAAAATTCATTGGCTGGCAGTTCGTCCACTAGTTTATAAGGCTGATTTTGTCCCATGATCATAGCAGGGAAAATGGAGGCATGAAAAGGGATATTATCTTTTCCAATAAAATTGACAAGCTTAGTTTCTGGATCCAACCAATATTTTTCCCAAAGCTTTTCTTCCCCTTTTAATAAAGCCCACTCTTTAGTCGCTGAAATATAGCCTATAGGTGCATCAAACCAGACATAAAGAACTTTTCCTTCTGAATCAGGAAGAGGAACAGAAATTCCCCATTTCATATCTCTTGTGATTGCTCTGGCATGGAGATGATCGATGTATCCCCTAATAAAATTAATTACATTTGGCTTCCAGTTTTTAGTTTCCAACCACTCCATTAAAGGTTTTTTAAATTTTTCAAGGAGTAAAAACCAGTGTTTAGTCGGTCGCAAAATCAAGGAAGCATCTGTGAGTTTAGAACGAGGGTTTTTAAGTTCTGTAGCTTCATAGCTTGCGCCACAACGAGGACACTCATCCCCTCTTGCATTTTCAAAACCACAACGAGGACACATTCCCACGACATAACGATCTGCAAGAAATTTCTGATCTTTTTCAGAATAGAGTTGGTCGGTCGTGCGTTCTTCAATATATCCATTCTGCAATAAATCATTAAAGAACTGATGGGTAGGCTCTACATGTCCTTTCCATGTCGTACGAGAATAATGATCAAAAGAAATTTGGAGTTGCTCGAAAAAATTTTGATTAATGTGATGAAAAAGGTCAACATGTTCTTGAGGTGTTCTACCAGCTAAATCAGCACTTAAGGTGATCGCAATGCCATATTCATCGGATCCACAAATGTAAAGAACATCTTTTTTCATTAGTCTTTGAAAACGTGCATAACAGTCAGCTGGGAGGTAAGCCCCTGCAATATGCCCAAAATGCAGAGGTCCATTCGCATAGGGAAGAGCAGAAGTAATCAAAATTTTTTGAGTCATTATCTTATCGCACAGGTTTTTGAACAATTAAAACTTCTAATTCAGTGTCAGGAACAACTTTCCATCCAAGTAAAACTTTCGTTTGAATATCTACGTATAAAGGGCCTGGTTTTGAATAAGCATATTCAGGTTCAATAGCTCTTGGAGCAGCAGTTGGGCTAGAAAAATCTGTTTGAAACCCTTCTAATGATTCGTGTACATCTCGAACAGCTTTTTGTTGGTCTTTATTTAAGCTTCCCCAAGAAACATAAATTCCTGGATAACGTTTTTGAATAAACGTCCAGTCTATTTTAATAGTATCTAACCATGTTACACAGTCTGTAAAGATACGGCCTGTTTCTCGACAAAACGCAGCTTTTCTTAATTTAAAAATGCGGTTGTCATACTGTTTAAAATAATAGAGAAAAAGCAATGTTTTTTCAGCGGCAAAATAAGAAAGCTCTGTTGCTTTTCTAAGAGGCAGTCCCGTATAGGGACTGACACCCATTTGTTTGCCAGACATCCACCATCCGAACCAGAATAAAAAAACAAGTAAAGCTAATGTAAAAACAATGACCAAGGATAAAAATAAAACCCATCCTGTTGTTGCTTCCATCATAAGTCGTACGCATCCTATATTTCATCGTCAGAAGAAACACCAGCTGTGCGATACTTACGACGCTCTGTTTTTTCTTCATGAATATATTCATGGGGATGAGTTTCGTTATTATGCGACAATCTGCCACTAACTTCTTTGATTTCATCAAAAATGTCTTTCCCTTCATAAATTTCTTCTAAGATTAACATCGCTCTATTTTGTATATCAGATTTGACTCTTGTGTCACGACCACTTTTAATCATATTTTCAGCAAGTCGAATAGCATAATTAACCAACTCAAAATTACTTGTGAAATTTTTAGACAAACTTTCATTGGTAAATCGAATCTTTTTTTCCATTATTTAATTCCTTTATTTTAACTCTTAAAGCTTCTTAGATATAAGATGGTATTCAGCAATTAGAATGCTTCTTAATACCTGATAGGCTTCTTGGAGATCATCATTGATAATTTCATAATCATAATACTGAGCAGCTTCCAATTCACGTTCTGCACATGCCAGCCGCTTTTCTATCATCTCTAACGATTCAGTTTGGCGGTTAATCAATCTATTTTTTAATTCATCCAAAGAAGGTGGTCGAATGAAGATAAAAGTGGCCTCACACAGCTTTTGAAGTTGTAATGCCCCTTGTGTGTCAATCACTAAAATAACATGCAAACCTAGCTGTCTTTGAATTTCAACCCACTCTCGTGACGTACCATAATAAGTATCATAAAGTTTAACATATTCGAGGAAATCAGCGGCAGCTATTTTTGCTTCAAATTCAGATTCTGTGATAAAGTAATAATCTTTTCCGTTGACTTCGCCTAAACGAGGATCTCTTGTCGTGTAAGAAATACTTGCAATCACCGTTGGAAATTCTTGAACTAATAAATTTACCAGAGTTGTTTTCCCCGTTCCGGCTGGAGCGCTTACAATAAATAAAGAACCTTTTTTGTTTTTTCCACCCAATAACATAGTTAGTAAACCTAATTTGGATTTTTTTAGCACATCTACGATTAGAGAATAGATTAAAAAATTTACCTAACCATGCTTCGCCCATGGATTATTTTGCTTCGCAAGTTTAATAATAAAGGCTAATTTAGCGATTTCTATACCAGAAAATTCACTTTCAAGGATATTCAAATTTTTGCTGGAATTGTTGTAAAATTAGTTCTATTCCCCTTCTGTATGTCGTTACTTTAAATTTGAGAGAAAAAATTGTAAGAGAAAGTCTTATTTTTGATGTTATTTTTTTAAAATTAAATTTTATTATTTTTCAATAAATTCAAACCACTCTTAATATATAGGTACAATTATTAGAATTAAACATAGGAGAAAATTATGCAATTTATGTCAGTTGTCTCGGTAAGAGTAGATGGATTAGAACAAGTTTTAATAAGCCTTGCCTCTGTGCCAAGCAAGCAGTCCCTTTAAAAGTGAATGAATTAAAATATTTTCCTGTAACGACCAAATTATTGCTTTAGGAAGAGTGATATTTGAGGGTGATAAAAGCCCTTGTTTCTATAGAAAAAACAATTTTCTATTTTAACTAAGGGTCAGGCAAAGGGATGGAACGAAAGTACAAAAGATGGATTCAAATACAGAGGATATGCATCTGCTGTAATCATTTCTATCATTGAAGAAATCGTAACTTATTAACACGATCAAGCCAAAATACAAGAAGCCTTTAAAAAAGGTAGTTTACAATATTAAAATGTATTTCAATTTTAAATTTCCCTTGTAACTTTATCCGTTAAGCGAAAAGCTATATCTAAAAGCTTAAGGCATAAGTAGATTAACTTGAAACTATTCGATATTTTGAATTTGCTCACGGATTCGTTCTAATTCACTCTTGATATCAATGACTAATTTAGCAATTTCTATGTCAGAAGACTTACTCCCAACGGTATTAACTTCTCGTCCAAGTTCTTGTAAAATAAACTCCAGCGTTTTTCCCACACTCGCATCAGCCGATTGAACGCGTTCCTCAAACCTTGTGAGATGGCAGTCAAAACGAACAATTTCCTCTACAACGTCAATTTTCTCAGCAAATAAAGCAATTTCTCTCAAAATGCGTTCTTCATTTTCGATTTGACCAGGTAAAATTTCTTCCAAACGGGCTAGCAACTTTTCGCGATATTTTTTAGTTGCAAAAGGACTTCTTTCTTCAATCATTTTGATTGCTCGCCGAATCTTTTCTGTCCTAGCTAAAATATCCCCTTGTAAAACAGCCCCTTCATGGGATTTCATTTGAATAAAACTTGTTAAAGCTTGATCCAAAACCTGCCTTAAAATACGCCGATAAGCATCTTCTTCTGAACGATTTTCTTCAAAAAGAAGAATATCATCTGCTTTAGATAAAAGAGAAAGTTTGATTTCATCCATCTCAAATCCTGTCTCACGAGCGATTTCTTCCCAAGCCGCTTTCATTTGCCTTGCCAAAGCTAAATTAGGGACAATGATAAAAGGCGATTTTCCTTCAAATGAGGCAGTAATTTTGACAGCGACCTGACCTCTAGTAATAAAAGGATGTATCCATTTTTTTATTTCTACATCAAAATAGCTTAATTCTGGAGGAAGAGAGACATTAATTTCTAAAAATTTTCGATTGACGGATTGAATTTCAACAGTAAAATGCCCCATTTTCGTATTAAATGTGGCTCGCCCAAAGGCAGTCATACTCTTAAGCATAAATTATCTCTCTCAATCAAACTTAATTTTTAGTTTATCCATTAATAAATGCAAAAACAATTTTATCATCTCAGATATCCCTATTTTTGAATTGATTTATATATAATCTATCCCTTCAATTTAATCTATCGTTCTCAATAAAAATTCCACAAAAGATAAAACTCTTCAGACATGTGTCTGAAGAGTTTTAGGAATAAATGAATGAATAAGTTTAATTTAAAATTTTTACTGAATTAAAGAAAGAGTCGGCTAAATCAAAATTATTCCCTTCTATAATGGCATAATAAAGAGTGTCCTCTGTGGCATAAATACGAGCGACAGCTAAACAGTTGGATTTAGTTTCGTTAAATTGTTCTACCTGCACCATATATCTAACTTTTCGCCGATCGGGAACCAAAGGATGTATAGTGGCGTTAGGAATATTTTTGAATAGCGCTATGAATTCATCCATTTTTTTTGGTGCTTTGAATTTTTCAGAAGGAGCCAAGTGTACTTCATAATTAACATTTTGATATTGACTATAAAGATAGCATACTCCATTTGAAAATCCTGCTATTGGGCTACCTGGAAGGTCTGCTTGAATGCTTCTTTTTTCATCTTCGTAATAAACTTTCTGCCAAGTATGCCCCTCTCTTTCAAATGGCTCTCCCAATCGCCCCATAGATAGTGCAGTTAAAGGTAGGGCTGTCACAACTGCGAGAACAGTAATTAATAAAATAGTTTTTAAAAATTTCATAATCCTTTTTTCCTTTAATATTTGTTTTTGAATTTTTTAAATCATTTGTCATTGAATACTAAATAGTTATGTAATATTAACAAGAAAAAATAACGCTCCATGCATATTAATTTTTAAAATAGCAACTTAAAAATCAGCTATTTCGACTTCAAGCATGGATTTAATGGGATCAAAAGAACGACGATGGATGGGGCAGGGACCTTGTTTAAATAAAGCTTCTAAATGAAGCTCAGTGGCATACCCTTTATGTTGGTTAAATCCATAGTCAGGCCATTCTCGATGATATTGACACATCAATCGGTCTCTAGTTTCTTTGGCAATGATTGAAGCAGCCGCAATCGATTGAGAGAGTTGATCTCCTTTGATAATTTTGAGGCAGGGTAAATCCGGATGGGGCAAATTCATTCCATCTACTAATACATAATCAGGTGTAACAGGAAGCTGTTGAATAGCCATTAACATAGCTAGAATAGTGGCTTGATAAATATTTACTCGATCTATCTCCGCTTGACCAATAATGCCTATTCCATATCGAACTGCAGAATCAGTTGTTAAGCGTTCAAATAGACGTTCTCTAACCTTTGGAGATAGTTTTTTACTATCATTTATCTGAGGTACCAGAAGTCCTTTAGGGAGAATACAAGCAGCGGCAACGACAGGACCAGCTAAAGGCCCTCTTCCCGCTTCATCAATTCCTGCAATCAGTTGATACCCTTGCGAAAAAGCTCGCTTTTCATACACAATCATGTGTTCTAAGCGAGTTAACTCTTCTGTTGAAATTAAATCAGGCATAAGAAGTCAATTGTAAAAGGCAGTGAATTGATAAATTATTTTTTTTCAAATCAGAAAGATGCTTTTGCCGAAGCAAAATTCAACTCTCTGATTATATTTGTAAATCACTGAATAGTTATTCTGCGCTCACGATTTGTTTAGTCACAGCGTTGCTTGAACGACGAGCTCCAAGCCGAGCCTTAACTTTAGAGGCTTTACCAGATGTTCCGCGCAAATAATAAAGTTTGCTACGACGAACATCACCTTCTTTAATAACTTCAATTTTTGCAATACGAGGGCTATGTAACATAAACACCCGTTCCATTCCTTCGCCGTAAGCAACACGGTGAACAGAAAATGTTTCAGAAAGGCCTTGTCCTTTGCGAGCAATGACTGTTCCGGCAAAAACCTGTGTTCTTTCTTTATCGCCTTCAATAATGCGAATGTGCACACGAACTGTATCGCCAATGCGGAAAGGAGTAATATCCTTTTTCATTTGTTCGTTTTGCAATTTTTCTATGATAGCAGATCGACTCATGATCAATTTCTCCTAAATTTCACTCTTTTACTTCGTTTGAAAAGATTTATTTTTTTCAACCGATGTTATGCAAACCATTTTTAAGTTTTTGACTCAATTAAGCAAGCAAATCTGGTCTTATCTCTTGCGTCTTTTTTAGCGCTTGCTCATGACGCCACTTGGCAATTTCTTGATGATTCCCACTTAACAAAACATTGGGTACAGAACACCCTTGAAAAACTTCGGGTCTTGTGTAGTGAGGATAATCTAATAACCCTCCTTCAAAAGAATCTTCTGCTGCTGCTGAAGGATGGCCTAATACACCTGGAATAAAGCGGGAAAAAGCATCTAGAAGAACAATAGCTGCTAAACAACCGTTAGTCAAGACGTAATCTCCAATACTAATTTCTTCGTCTACTTCTTCATCTAAAACGCGCTGATCTATTCCTTCATAGTGACCACATAAAAGAATAAGATGCTTTTCCAAGGCTAGTTTTCGACATTTAACTGCATTTAATGTTCTCCCTTGGGGGGACAAATAAATGACTTTCGCTTCTGGAGTTTTCACATGTTGAATGGCCATTGTAACTGGCTGCGGCATCATGACCATTCCAGGCCCACCTCCATAAGGTCTATCGTCCACGCGATGAAAGCGATTATCAGCAAAATCCCGTATATCAGTTAAGCGAATCGTTAATAGTCCCTTTTCTTGGGCCCGTTTAAGGATACTTTCATTGAAAGGCCCTTTAAAATACCCTGGGAAAAGAGACAAAATATCAACGATCACCTAAATTTAGTCCTTTTTTTTTCGTTTTGTTGCTGCCTTTGCGAGAGAGTTTAATTTTTTCTCTGTTTGAGCACGAATAATTTCTGGAGAAGTTTTCTTAATCAAAGAAGCAGCACTTTCTGTTAATTCAGCTCCTAAATTAAGCCAATGCTGAATACGATCAGCTTTAAAAAATAATTTCTTATCATCTTCAGCTTCGACTGGATTGTACCAACCGAGGGCTTCGACATACTTTCCATCTCTTGGTGAACGAGCATCGGTCACAACTAAACGAAAGAATGAACGATTTGTGCGACCATGCTGTCGCAGTCTAATTTTTAACGCCATAGGGATCCTCCCATCATCTTTTCTAATTGTTTCATATTTGGCATATTTTTAAAAAATTGCTTCGCTTGTTTAAACGATTTAACTAGTTTATTAACATCTTCAATTTTAGTTCCACTTCCTTGAGCAAGGCGCTTACGTCTCGAGGTTGTTAATTCACTTTTTTCCGTCCGCTCTTCACGAGTCATGGACAAGATCATCGCTTCAACTTTAAAAAATTCTTTCTCATCAAAATCCATTGCAGGAAATTGATTCATTCCAGGTAGCATACCCAATAAACTTTTGATAGAGCCCATCTTTTTGACTGTTTGAATTTGTTTCAAATAATCATCATAAGTAAAAGTTGCCGAACGAATTTTTTGTTCGAGCTTTTGAGCTTCTTCTTCGTTAATATGTTCTTGAGCTTTTTTGACTAAATTAATGGTATCACCCATTCCTAAAATACGATCAGCCATCGAATTAGGATTGAATAATTGAAGATCATCAACTTTCTCGCCAATCCCTTCGAATTTTAACGGTTTTCCCGTTACTTCTCGAATGGATATCGCAGCTCCTCCTCGGGCATTACCATCTAACATAGTCAAAATTGTTCCAGATACTTCTATTCGTTTACTAAACTCTGTTGCAACATTAACGGCATCTTGCCCAGTTGTCGCATTAGCAACGAAAAGTATCTCACCTGGATTTAAAACTTCTTTTATTTTTTCTAATTGTGTCATCAACTCATTGTCGACATGCAGACGACCAGCCGTATCCACAATCAGAAGATCATGCTGTGCTTCTTGTGCATGCTTTAAAGCATCTTTTGCAATGCGGACAGGATCTTTTTCGCCCACAATTGTAAAAACAGGGACATGAATTTGTTGCCCTAAAGTTTTTAACTGTTCAACAGCTGCAGGCCTTTGTAAGTCACAAGCTGCCAAGAGAGGATTTTTACATAATCCCTTTTTTTTCAGATATTTCGCTAATTTAGCACAATGAGTCGTTTTACCCGCTCCTTGTAAACCACATAACATAATGACAGCAGGTTTTCCTTCTAAATGGAGCGTCGCTTCTTCACCACCCATTAAAGCCACAAGCTCATCATGCACAATTTTAATAAACTGTTGCCCAGGTGTGACAGATTTGATAACTTGCTCTCCCAAAGACTGTTCTTTGAGTCTCTTGACCAGCGTTTTAGTGACTCCATAGTTAACATCTGCTTCTAACAACGCTAATCGAACTTCGCTAACAGCATCAGAAATATTTTCTTCTGTCAAGCGCTTTTTCCCGCTTAACTTTGAAAAAACATTTTGTAATTGTGTTGTTAACGATCCTAGCATGAAATCCTCTATGCAACTTTTATCGACATTGAACAAGATTTTTAAAAATCAAAACAAAAAAACTTCTAAAGCAACATTTTTTGCTTAATGAGCAACTTTTAAAGGTAAAGACAGTCCCTTGCAAACCTTCCACACCGTTCAAGACTTATTCTCATACGAATTTAAACAAAAAATTTTCATTAATTCAATCGCCACTTTAGGACTTAATTCTCAAAGGTAAGTAAGATACTCAAAAAATCATTCATTTTCAAGGAAAAAGAAGCGATGATGGCCGGCCCAATCATTTTCAAGAAAGGTTCTTTTCCAATATGAGCTTTTAAAAATTTTCTTTAAAGAATCCCCTTGCTTATAGCCAATTTCAAACCAAATTTTGGCATGGGGATAAAGATAATTAGGAAGTATCTCTGCAAGTCGTTGGTAAATTTCTAAACCAGTTTCTCCACCTACAAGTGCCATTTTAGGTTCAAACTCTTTCACCTCTAAATCTAAATCTTTAAACTCTGCTTCAGAAATGTAAGGAGGATTACAAATAATAAAATGCGCTCTGCGTCCTTCAAACGGCTCGAGTAAATCGCCTTGTAAAAACTCTACTTCTACCTGATTATCCTGTGCATTCGAACGCGCTAATGATAATGCGGCAGAAGATAAATCACTCGAAATGACATGTAATTGAGGAAATTTCTTTTTTAAAGCAATCCCTATACAGCCAGATCCCGAACACAAGTCCCAAAGAATTCTTCCACTTAATTTTTTTTGATGGGATAGATAAGTAGAAATTTTATCTACTAAAATTTCTGTTTCTTGCCGAGGAATTAAGACGAAAGGGTTAACTTGGATAGAACAGCCATAAAAATCAATGCTTCCATGGATATAAGCTAAAGGCTCTCCCTTCATACGTCTTTTTAAATAATTTTGACAAGTCTGCCATTCCTCCAAACTTAAGTCTTGAGAATGCCGAGTATAAAGAGTTGAACGATCGCATTTGAGAATAGAGCCAAGTAAATCTTGAGCTTCTCGCTTAGCTAAGTTCTTATCTTTTTTTGCTAATTCGTGCGTTAAAAATGTTAGTCCCTCCAAAATAGAGGTCATTCTTCTCTACTTGTTTTTAGCTTTTCCTGATGAAAATAGGCCACAAGAGCTGAAGTGACTTCTTCAAGATCCCCATTTATCACATAATCTAAATTGTATTTTGTTAAATTGATTCGATGATCTGTAATTCGATTTTGAGGAAAATTATAGGTGCGAATTCGTTCGGAGCGATCACCCGATCCCACTTGTTGGGCTCTAGTACTGGCGAGTTCTTGTTGCTTTTTTTGTTGCTCGATTTCGGACATTTTAGCCTTCAAAAGGCGCATCGCCTTATCTTTATTCTTATGCTGACTACGTTCTTCTTGACAATAAACAACAATACCAGATGGAACGTGGGTAATGCGGACAGCGCTGTCTGTTGTATTGACATGTTGACCTCCTGCACCCGAAGATCGGTAAGTATCAATTCTTAAATCTTTCTCATCCAAATCAATCTCTTCATTTTCATCCGGTTCAGGTAAAACGGCAACCGTAATGGCTGAAGTATGCACGCGTCCTTGAGCTTCAGTTGCAGGAACTCTTTGTACACGATGAGTTCCAGCTTCATATTGCATAAAACGATAAACATTCTCGCCAGACAAAACCATTACATACTCTTTAAATCCTCCCATTTCAGAAGGAGTGCAAGAGAGTAACTCATAACGCCACCCTTTACGATCCGCAAAGAGCTTGTACATCCTTACACAGTCACCTACAAATAAAGCAGCTTCATCCCCGCCTGTTCCTGCTCTGAGCTCAATAATTGAGGGACGGTTATCTAAAGGATCGGGCGGAACAAGTAAATTTTCAATAAGAAGCTGTAATTCTTGCACACGAGATTGAAGTTGACGAATGTCATCTTTTAACACTTCCGCAAATTCTAAATCTTTTTCAATTTTAAGCAATTCTTGATTATCTTCTAATTGCTTTTCTAAATCTTTTTTCTCATCCCAAGTTTTTTTCAAATTATTTAAATAGGCATGTTCTTGTGTTAAAGCTCGATATTTTTTTTGATCATCATAAACATGAGGGTTTCCAAGAACTTCTTCAACTTCTGCTAAACGTTCCAAAAGTTCATGAACTTTTTTTTCCATCAAAATTACTTTTTATTCCTTATGAAGCTGAGAATGTTTTCTTAGAAATTATCTGATCAAAAAACCCCTCTCTTAGATTTAAACTGAAACGAAAACATCAAAATTAAAATTAAAAAATCTGGTAATCAAACACTGCTATTAGAAATAAGTTTGAATTTGGGCATAACTTTAATAAACAGTTTAATTGACTAATAAATAATTATTTTGACACCAGATTTTTCGAAAAATTTATTTTTTCGAGCCTTTGGCTGTAACGCGTTTCTTCTCTGCTTTTTTCTCAACAGACGCATTTTCAGTTGTTGAATCAGATTCAGATGACGTATCAGCTGGAGAAGCTTCTTTTTTACGTTCAAAACGCTTCTTAAATTTCTCAACGCGTCCTTCGGAGTCAACCAATTGCTTACTGCCTGTAAAAAATGGGTGAGACGAAGAAGAAATTGATAAATAGCTAACCGGATATTCTACACCTTCAAACTTTTCAGTTGCATCAGGCTTTAAAGTTGATCCACATACAAAGCGATGTCCAGAAGCTGAATCAATAAACAAAACTTTTTGATACTGTGGATGGGTATTCTTTTTCATTATAAGACTCCTCAAAGAGAAACGTTAATAAAATTAGTGTTCATTGGATAAAAAAACAAGCCCTCATAAATTCCTTTTTGGCCAATGGAAATCTACAAGAATAAAGATTCCTTTTAAAAATGACAATCTTTTTTTCTCTTAAAAATAATGTTCCAATCGCATAAGCTCTTTATCAAATCTTTATAAAAAGTTTAATTTATTTAATTAAATAAGTATTATAATAAAATTAAAAAAAGTAAAAATTATGAAGAATATTATTGATTCAATTAATCATTCTCTTCGACAACTTCCTTCATTATCTTTTAAAGAAAAAATCTCTAGCTGGCTAGGAAGAATATGGACTAGAATCTTGAGCACCTCCCAAAGGATTTTAGCTATTTTACAACGTGTTTTTAAAAAAGAAAATACTAAATCAGAAAATACTTCTCAAACTTTTGCTTTAACTTCCATTCCGCCAAACAATCCAACTGAAAAAGTAGCTGAAATCTTACAGCGCACTCATTTAGAAGAATCCGCTATTTCTAAGCAAACTTTAATGCCTCCTCCTTTAGTAAAAGAAGATTTTGCGAAACCAAACGATTTTAATACTTTAGAAGATGGAATTAATCGGCCAAGGAATAGTTCATGGGATGGCACACCACCTTCAAGAGAACTAATAGTAGATACAAACTTAGTAGATACAAACTCGCCAAACAGTGGTAAAAATAGGCAAATCGGATTAAATGCATCTCAGGAAATAAGTCCGAAGACAGAAGGGCCTTTTGCCCATTCCTCAACAATTGACGTTCCAGATAATGGTAATTGTCTATTCAGTGCTATCGCCATAGGAATAAAGCTCACATACAAAGAAACTGAAATTTTAAATCAATTAAATTGGGATATGGATCCTCATCAATTAACAAAAGATTTAGGAAAAGAAGAAGCTTTACTAAAAGAACCAAGTGCTCATTTAAGAGCTCAAGCTACTATTTATTTGCATGAAAACACTGAAGAAGCCATGTTACCTCTGCTGGCAAGCATGACTGACCACAATGAAATTATTGAAAGGAAAATTATTGATACTCAAGGTGTTATTGCAATTATTAAAGAGGATATCGCTAAATTAGAAAAATCCGCTGGAGATCGAACTCAGGAGTTAAAAGAGAAAAGAGAACATTTAAAAAGCTTGTACAGCTCGATACAAGAATTGAATGATCACAAGATAGAAGGATATGATCCGGAAGAATATATTAACAAATCTTCTAAAGATCAATTCTATTGTGGAACTGCACATGTGCATGCTTTAGCCATGATTTATAAAATTCCGATCGAAATTATTTTTAATTTTAATACAGCTGGCGAAATGAGACAAATTCTTAACCCCTCTGAATCCAAATACCCTATTCTTACTCTCGCTTATGTCAATGGTAACCATTTCAAATTTTTCCATTAATATTCTCTGAAATTTCTGATTGATTGGCCCTCAATGCTGTTTGAACACTAAGAATCCCAGCTAAAATCCCTTCTTCATAGCGAAAGCAGGGATTATTTTCTAATTCAGCAAAATCATTAGGTTGCAAAATATCGTCTGTTGTCAAAAATGGGATGATCCTTTGACCACAATTCAAAAGAGTTTTTCGCTGCCCTTCTTCCATTTCCTGCAAAACTTTTTCTATTTCCTTCCACAAACTCATTTTTATATCACTTAATTTTATGTAAAGAAGTTTTATTCTTACTCTTTTTTTCTCTTTGTAATTGAAAAAAATCTTTCAGAATTTGTGCACAGGGGTTTTGTAAGACATGTTTTCGTATCTCGATCGCATGGGTAGGATGGATTTCATCAAAGAGATTGACCCAACTGCCATTTGCACCATGTCTTAAATCTGGAGCTCCCCAAACTAAAGTTTTTATTCGAGTTAGAAACATCGCTCCTGCACACATGCTACACGGCTCCACTGTACAATAAAGGATGGTTTCAGAAAGCCTCCAATTGTCAAGCGCCGCTTCTCCTGCAGTCAAACAAAGCATTTCTGCATGGGCAGTCGCATCTTTCAACATTTCAACTTGATTAAAGCCACGAGCAATAATGTGTTTATCTTTGACAAGGACTGCTCCCACAGGAACTTCATCTGCTTTAAATGCCTTCCACGCTTCTTTTAAGGCTTCCAACATAAAACGTTCGTCATCGTTTTGCGTGAGAATTGTCCAAGGAAAACTCATTAAGCTTCTTTCCCTTGCAGTTTCCTTTGAAGCTGTGAAATTTGTTTTTTTAAACTTTCCATATCAACAATATACTTTTTTTGCATTCCAGCTAATTTTTTTTCATACTTATCTGTGACTCGAGCCATTTCAGCATTAAAAGTTTTTCTCATTGTATCGGCGTTCAATTTCTCTAAATTTAATTGAGCTTGTTCTTTTTCTTGCACATCTTGCTTTTGGGATAATTGCTCAAGTTTTTGAAAAATTTCTTTCGGAAATACAACTGAGTTTAAAACAGCGAATAAGTACGTTTTAAGTGCCCCAAACTGATTGATAGCCTTATCTACTAAAGGCTGAGCTTGAGAAATAGATAATTCTTCCAAATCAGTGAAATTTGGACTAATTTCAGTTAAACGACTCTCAAAGAATTCATACAGCTCACTATTTTTAAGCAGCCAACGTGAGGTCACAAATTCTGCCAATTCTTCTCCTTTTTCCTCATCGCCACCAATGGCTTTTTGATAAGCCTCTGTTAACTCTTCTGTGGTCAACTTATTAAGGTTTTTTGTCCCTAAAAACTTTTTGACAAAATAAAAGTCTTTTTTTAAATGTTCATTTTTCAAATCTTTTTTTACTGAGTCAATCACGTTTGGCAACAACTCTCTTAAAAGGGTAAATTTTTCTTTATACGTCGTATTTTTGTACATAATTAACCTATTGTTAAGTTTTTCTTATTTCCTTCACAACAATTAGATTTTCGTTATTGGAAATTTGGATTGGCACGTAGAAAAAAAACTCTAGCATGGCCATTTGGTAAAATGCAAGTCAGATCATAGATAATGAAGTGATATTTTTAAATCTGAAATTCAAAATTACATCATAAAAATCGGAGTTTTAAATAGTGTGCAAATTTAGAAATCATTGCTTCAAAATCATTCTATTGGATCAATAGAGGGAGACTTTCGTTTTTTCGTAGGAGATATTTATTCGTAGGAGATATTTAATTGAATATTTGCAAAAGAAAAAACCAAGCGGTAAATAAATGATTACCACTTATTTATCACATTGAAATCCATCAGCATCGCTATTTTTAGGTAAATAATTAAAAATTGGGAAGTTTGAGCTAGGGAAATGGAAAACGTAAAATATTGTTCTTATTTAATCTGTGGTGGATATTTAGAAATGTTTATCTTATCTTTTTGAATTAGGTTTAGTAAATCATTAAGTTTACGCTATATTTTATCATATCTTGTAAAATTAGTTTTTTTATGCAAAATCGATGGTAGATAGTATTAAAATTGAATACGCTGGAAAAAATTTAATACAAATCTCCGATCTAAGGGTTAAATCTTCTAAAAGACAAGCTACTAAAGTTGCATATTCGATTAACAAAGGCGAAACCCATTACTTTTAAAAAAACATTTTGGAAAATTTTTGTTAAATAAAAAAATTAACAACTATCAATTTATTAATTTTTAGTTATTAAAAAACAATAAATAAATCCAAAATTGATATTTAGTTATATATCATTAGAAAATTTTTTTTTATACACAACAAACATTTTAGGTAAATGAGAGTGTGAAATAAAATTATTAAGCAAATAAAGTAAAGTTAAGTTTTAAATTTAGGACTATTAATTATGAACCAATATACTGACGATAAACACTCTTTTTATAATGTTAAAACCATTTGATAAAAAGAAAAGATCTAAATTGACAATTATTAAAAGGATGTCGAAATTTACCTTCTACCTAAAAATTTAAAGAAAGAGTTTAGGATGAATTACAAATGGAAAAATATCAAATATACATCAGCATCCTTTCTCAATTAGTGAGTGATGAAACGAAAGAGCTATGAAAAACAGCCTACTTATATTGAAGTTATTTTAGATACAAAAATTTAATTATTTAATCATTGAGATAAAATTATTTTTTTTGAAAAATAAATTTTTATACGTAAGTTCTTTATATAAATTTTATAAAAAAGCATATTCTTTAATTATTCTTACACAAAGATTTTAAGTTAAATTCCCTTCCACATATATTTTTAAACAACCTCAAATACTTTTCCATGTCCTTTTTTAAGATGTTTTCTTGCCTGAAAATTAAGGTTTTGTTATTATTATATTAGTTATTTACAGAAATCATGTTCAAAACATTAGCCTTTTTGGCTCTAAATACGGGGGATTCCTCATGTCATTAGACAAAGGTACCAAGGAAGAAATTACAAAAAAATTCCAATTACATGAAAAAGATACAGGGTCAGCAGACGTCCAAATCGCTATTTTAACTGAACGCATTACTGAATTAACAGAGCACTTAAAAAGAGCACCAAAAGATCATGGATCTCGCTTAGCACTTCTTAAGCTCGTCGGCCAACGCCGTCGTTTGCTGGACTATCTTAACTCAACAGATACAAAACGCTATCAAACGTTGATTAACAAACTAAAACTGCGAAGATAATTTAATCTTTAAAGTCAGCAAAAAGGGGCAGCTTTAACTGCCCCTTTTTGCTATTAGGACTCTTGCATAAAACAACCTTGTTAAAGTAAAGTTTAAAATTTGCAAGAAGCCATATAAGGAGAATTAGCAATTCTTAGAAAGAAATTGTGAAAATGAAATAGAAATCAGAAAATGTTCTTTAAAAGCTTTTGAAGTGCGTTTTCTGAGTTCTATTCCTGTTTAATTTCTTGGGTCATACCAATTCTTTTATCCTATTTTTTTCTAGGATTATCAACTTGGATTAAAAATTTTATAGAAATTGCCATGGGCTAAATTCATTGGTTCTATTAGGGTAGCTCAAGCTATTTCTAATAATATCAAGTTTTTGATAAGATAACCCTTGAAAATAAAATAAATTTCTTAATTCAAATAGACGCTAACTCCTCCCATAGATTCTTGCAAATTTCTTACTGGGAATAAATAACAGTTTTTCTTTGGAAAAACAAGGATCCAATAAGAGCTAGGCTAAAAATTTTTGGTCATAAACAATATTTTTTCCTCTCAAAAATGCGTATAGAATTTTCAATTTTGATTTATTAAAATTTCCTTTTTTTATGGAGTATTATTCAATGCAACGTGAAACTATTTCAGTTCCTGTTGGTGCACAAGAAATTATTTTTGAAACAGGTAAAATTGCTCGTCAAGCTGGAGGAGCTGTTGTTGTCCGATGTGGAGAAACAGTTGTCTTCACAACGGCTTGTGCCGCCCCAAATGCTGATTCTACGACCGATTTTTTACCTCTTCGTGTTGATTATCAGGAAAAATTTTCGTCAGCAGGTAAAACACTTGGTGGATTTATTAAAAGAGAAGGTCGCCCGACTGAGAAAGAAGTTCTTGTTTCTCGTTTAATTGATCGTCCTATTCGCCCAATGTTTGAAGAAGGTTATTACAATGAAGTTCAACTTCTCTCTTTTGTTTGGTCTTATGATGGAATTAACTCACCAGAACCTCTAGCAATTTGTGGAGCTTCTGCAGCTCTAGTCATTTCCGATATTCCTCTTATTAAACCTATTGGAGCTGTACGTATAGGGTTTATTGATGCTCAATTTATCGTCAACCCAACTATAGAACAACAAAAGCAATCTAAACTAGATTTGTTGATAGCCGGAACCGAGGAAGCTGTTTTAATGATTGAAGGCTTCTGTGATTTCTTAACAGAAGATCAAGTATTGGAAGCTATTGAAATAGGTCATCGCAGCATCAAAACGATTTGCCAAACTCTTGAACAGTGGCGTGAAAAAGTGGGTAAACCAAAAAATCGCGAAACACTTAGACAATTACCAAAAGAATTGTATGCAGATGTAGAATCAATTGCGAATTCCCTATTAGAAAAAGCACTCCGAATCTGTGAAAAGCAAAAACGGGAAGAAGCCCTAGCTGAAGTCACCAAGGCTGTCAATGATTGTTTGATGCCAGAAAACGAAGAGCCTAAATACCCAGCCAAACATATCGCTTATGTCATTAAAGACGTCTCTTCTAAAATGATGCGTCAAATGATTTTAAATGAAAATATTCGTTCCGATGGAAGAACATCAACAGATATTCGATTTATTGATATTGAACAAAGTCTTCTCCCTCGTGCTCACGGAAGCTCTTTATTTACAAGAGGTGAAACACAAGCATTAGCTGTATGTACATTGGGCGGTGCTTCAATGGCACAACGATTTGAAGATTTAGAAGGAGAAGGTAACAACCGGTTCTACTTACAATATTCTTTTCCTCCTTACTCAGTCGGAGAAGTAGGAAGAGTTGGGGCTCCGGGAAGACGAGAAATCGGACATGGAAAGTTAGCGGAAAGAGCTTTAATGGCAGTCATCCCCACGAAAGAACAATTTCCTTACACAATCCGTTTGGAATCTAACATTACAGAATCTAACGGGTCCTCTTCTATGGCAACTGTTTGCGGAGGCTGCTTAGCGCTCATGGATGCAGGTGTGGCTATTAAACGTCCAGTTGCAGGAATCGCAATGGGACTAATATTAGAAAATGAACGCTTTATTATCCTATCAGATATTCTGGGAATTGAAGATGCACTCGGTGACATGGATTTCAAGGTAACCGGAGATCAAAACGGCATTACTGCTTTCCAAATGGACATCAAAGTAGAAGGCATTACCATTGAAATTATGCGGGTTGCTTTAAAACAAGCTAAAGAGGGTCGCATCCATATCCTAAATAAGATGCTAGCTGTATGCCCAACGTATAAGGGTGAAATGTCTCGTTATGCACCACGCATTGAAACGATCCAAATTAAACCAAGCAAAATTGCAGTTGTTATCGGCCCAGGTGGAAAACAAATCAGAGCAATCATCGAACAGACAGGTGTTCAAATTGATATTGATGATACGGGTCTTGTTAACATTGCTGCCACAGATTTAGTAAGCATTGAAAAAGCAAAAGCCATTATTCATGGTCTGACCGCTGAAATTGAGATTGGTAGAATTTATTCTGGAAAAGCCATTTCTATTGCACCCTTTGGTGTTTTTGTGGAAATCCTTCCCGGTAAAGAAGGCCTTTGCCATATTTCTGAATTTGATGTAAATCGTATCAACAGCTTAGATGAATTTGTAAAACAAGGTGATATGCTCATGGTAAAAGTTCTCGATATCAACGAACGAGGACAAATTAAATTGAGCCGCAAAGCCACTTTACAAAGTCAATAGCTTTTCTTGTATGGTGCTGAACAAATTCAGCACCATTTATCCTTCTTTTATAAAACTCATAAACCACGCTAATGTCTACAAGCAAAAATATACTTGATCAAAAGTAAGAAAGGGCAATTAAACTGCTCGTTTATTCATAAGAGATAAGTTTATTGCTTTACAGATCCCAAATATTTTTAAGGAAATGCGGCAACCCTTTAAATAAAAAAAGCTCTTCTTGATAACTTTCAAAAAAACTTTTTGCTTTAATGGTTAAAGTTCTCGACTTAAGTTTTTTAAGGGCCGATCCATGAATCTTTAGGGGTAAATAGTGTAGATTTAGCCAATTATTTTTCATTAGTCGCTATGGGTATGAACAACTATTTCATTTGCGACTACAATCGGCCGGCATCGAACATTACAGTTTAGGACTACCTAATTATTGTATTTATTCAAACATTTTTAGATGTATTTGTAAGCAATTTATTAATTTTTTTAATTAATCTAATTTTTTTTAATAAATGAAAATAAGAAAAAATAATACCTAAAAAAATTTTATTTTTTAAAAAATTATGCCTTAACGATTTTTTTGTTATTTGTCACGATCCTATCTAGAAATCTATGTTGCTATTTTATTTTTTATCTCCCATGTTGAGGTTAAATAAAAATAACCCAAGCTTTGAGCAAAAAATGAAAGGACGTTTAAAAGTTGTTGTTCCTTCTTTTAATAGTGTTTCATACTTAGATAAAACGCTTCAGTCAATTGAAAATCAAACGATTAGAGACGTGGATGTTTGCGTGATTGATGATGCTTCTACTTTACCAATGCAACGCTCTTTAATTGAAAAATACTGTACGAAAAATGGATGGCTGCCTCTTTTTCATCAAAAAAACCAAGGAGCCCTTGTTAGTATTAAAAATGGAATAGAAGCTTTGAACTGTGATCGGGAAGATATTATTGTAATTATCGATGGGGATGATTGGTTGGCTGATCATCTCGTTTTTTCAACACTTTTAGAGGTTTATGAGTCCCCTTCTGCTTACTTAACTTACGGCTCCTTTGAAACCTTTCCGAAAAATTGTTTAAATATCACTTATGCAGCACCGGTCAGCAAAGAAATTATTGATCAGCAACTATATAGGCAAACCCCGTGGATTTACCATCACTTGAAAACATTTAAATATCACCTCTGGAAACATCTTAAAGATTCAGATCTGCGTAATTTAAACGGAAAATATTATATGGTCACAAGCGATCGGGCGTTTTTTTACCCATTACTTGAACTTGCCGGACATCACATTCGTTTTATAGATCGCATTCTTTATATTTATAATCTTGAAAATCCTTTAAATGATCATAAAATTAGTCGAGATGAACAGCTTTTAGAGGAACATTATATTAAATCACTCCCAAAATATGCAGCTTTGCCGTAAGGTTTTTTTATGAAAGGTCAGTTTAAAATTGTCATTCCTTCTTTTAATAGCGTTAATTTTATTTCAAACACATTAGGGTCTGTTGAAAAACAATTGAACAAAAATTTTGAAGTTTGTGTGATTGATGACGCATCCACAATTCAAAAACAAAGAGAAATCATTTCAGAATTTTGCCATCGTAATCAATGGAAATCTATCTTTCATTCAAAAAATCAGGGTGCTTTAGCTAGCATTGTGGAAGCAATTCATCATCTAAATCCTCAGAAAGACGATGTTATAGTCATGCTAGATGGGGATGATTGGTTATACGATGAAAATACGCTAAACATTCTTGATAAGGTATACAGTGAAGAAGATGTTTATTTAACCTGGGGACAGTTTCAAACATACCCCCCTGATTGTTTAAAAATGAATTATGCTCTTCCCATTCCCGAATTTGTCATCGAACAACAACTTTATCGAGAAATTGTGGATATTTTTGGCCATTTGAAAACTTACAAATACCGACTTTTTCGAGAAATCAAAGATGAAGATTTACGAGATCCGGAATCAGGAGAATATTTTCGAGTCTCGTGGGATAAAGCGTTGATGTATCCAATGCTTGAAATGGCAGCTCACAAAGTTCGTTTTATTCCTGATAAACTTTATGTCTACAATATTGTCAATCCCCTAAGCGATTATAAAATCAATCGAAAAGAGCAAATCGCAGCAACAAATTTTATTAGAAATAAACCCCACTACAAACCCATCTTTTAACCACTCATTTGCTGCTAATGCTGCTTCAAATCTGGCGATCACTTAAGGCTTTTCTCCGTAATTAGTTACTTCCTTGAAATAAGTTTTCGCAAAACATAAGCAACCATAGTGTTTGCTGATATTTCCCTTCCATATCCCTTTTGTTTTTGTAATTCATGCTATAGAATTAATAACTTGTTATCAAATTTCAGGCATTTTAATTCCCTACTTAATATAAAATCAGTTTAATTATTATTCCATACGGGAAAATACTAATTGATTAGAATCTGTATATTAAAAGCTAAAAATAAAAATTTTTACCACTTAAAGCATAGATTTATTAGCGGAAATAAAAAACCCTAACCACTTTATGATTAGGGTTTAAAGAAAAGAGATAGCCCTTCTTAAGAAGACAATCCTAAAGTGTTCGGTATTGTTCCGGAATTAGAAATATCAACCTCTCTTGGAGGAGGAGGTGGTGGTGTAGCAGCTTCTTTTTTATGTAAATCTGCTGCGCGTTTTAATCTTTCACGTTTACGAACGGCATCCCAGTTATTTTTAACCACAATTTCTTGGATATCTTCACTGTCAAGTGTTTCAAACTCAATCAACATCAGAGTTAATAACTCGACCTGTTCTTTATAATCCAAAATGATTTTACGGGCAATAGTAAGTGCTTCGTCTAAAATACGGCGGACTTCGGAATCAATAGCTTGCGCAGTTTCATCAGAATAAGTTTTCTCATGATGATCACCAAAGCCATATTGACCGCCACCTTCCGAACGTTCATCATAAGCAACAGCACCTAATTTATCGCTCATACCCCACTTGCAGACCATACTGCGAGCTAATTGCGTTGCTCGTTCAATGTCTTGTTGAGCGCCGCTAGACACATCTCCGACAAAAATTTCTTCGGCGACACGTCCACCCATCAAGACAGCAAGTTGATCATGCAGTTCTTGTTTCCAATAGCTCACACGATTTTTTTTAGGAAGAAACATAGTTGCTCCTAAAGACATTCCTCTAGGTATGATGGTCACTTTATCGACAGGATCTCCGCTTTTCACGATTAATCCGACAACAGTATGACCTGATTCATGGTAAGCTGTTGTTCGTTTTTCATTTTCATCGATTTCTAAGCTTCGCCGCTCTTTTCCATACAAAACTTTGTCACGAGCTTCAATCGTTTCCTGCGCAGTGACAGCTGTCCTTCCTTTACGAGCAGCAAGTAAAGCAGATTCATTCAATATATTTGCCAAATCAGCTCCAGAAGAACCTGGGGTGCTGCGTGCAATTGCCATTAAATCGATTGAAGGATCCATTTTAATGCGTCGAGCATGAACCTTTAAAATGTCATAACGACCTTTAATATCTGGTAATCCAATAATGACTCGTCTGTCAAAACGACCTGGACGTAATAACGCTTTGTCTAATACATCTGGACGATTAGTCGCAGCCATTAAAATAACACCTTCATTCGTGTCAAAACCATCCATTTCAACAAGAAGTTGGTTTAATGTTTGCTCTCGTTCGTCGTGACCTCCACCCATTCCAACTCCGCGGTGGCGGCCCACAGCATCAATTTCATCCATGAAGATGATACAAGGAGCCGCTTTTTTTGCTTGTTCGAATAGGTCTCGAATTCGACTCGCTCCTACTCCTACAAACATTTCTACGAAATCGGAACCCGAAATAGAAAAGAATGGGCGGTCGGCTTCCCCTGCTACAGCCTTTGCTATCAATGTTTTACCTGTTCCTGGAGGACCAATGCATAAAACGCCTTTTGGAATTTTACCACCAAGCGAAGTAAATTTTTGAGGGTTCTTTAAGAACTCCACAATCTCTTGAAGTTCTTCTAATGCTTCATCTACTCCAGCTACATCCTTGAATGTAATTTTGTTATCTCCCTTATTGAGAAGCCGAGCTGGAGATTTTCCAAAATTCATTGCCGTATTACCCATTCCCTTCATTTGCCTTGCAAAAAGCATATACAAAACTAAAATTACTAATAAAACAGGTAATAAGGTAAACAAGTAGCTAAAATAATTTGGAGAGGGTTCTTCGCTTTTGAAAGTTTTTTCAAGCACAGCGTTAAGAGGTTGATCTGGGGCTCTAAAAATGCCTCCTCGATTGTGACTAAAATTAGCCCACTCTTCTTTAGCTTTGCTAAACCATTGATTGTAAACTTCAGGATCTTGTTTTTCTAAAGCTTTTGTTGAAAGCTCTTGGTTGTTAAAATACCAAATAACATTCGATACGGATTGACGAGCCTTGTCTAACTGAATTTGATTATCATCTAAGCGTGTGTTAATTTGATTATATTCATCCAACGTTTCTTTATAATTACGAACACTTCGTAGTTTGGCTAAACGAATGTGATCCTCTTCATGATTTAATTCATCGACAATAGATTTTAGGCTAACTAAAGCATGACCATAAGCAGCTAATTGTTCTGATAAAGAAGACGTTCCACTATCTGCCACTTCTTTATCAATTCCTTTAAGGGATTGTTTAATTGTTTCAGATCCAATTCCAAGAGCGGGCGAACGCAAATTTCTTAAAAGTTCATTGATTAAGTTACCTAAATTTTTTAAAGACTCTGCCGTTGGATTTTGTCGAGCAGCTTCATATTCTTTTTCCAAGCTAACCAAACTTTCGACACCAGACTTCGGTAAATTTTTAATAACCACACTCAGATCTTCTTCGGGAGTATTGTACATGTCATCGACAACAACATACCCCCCCTTAGGAATCGATAAGCCGCTTAATTGCAAAAACAAACTAGCAGCATCGAAAACTTTTGTTTTCAGAGTTTTAATTTCATCTTTAACACGTGCTTGTTCAGCTTTAAGCTCATGATTCGTGTCAAGTAACTCTAAGTATTTATAACGCGTTTTCCCTTCTTCTGTCAGCCTATCTCTAAATTTACCGCTGAAAGTCACCAAATTGTCATTTAAAGCAATTTTACGACTATCTTCCGGTTGTAAAAGCTGTAAATTGACTAAATGTTCTAACTGATAGCTAAAAGACACTTTGGCAAATTTGGTATCAATAAAATTTTGTACCATTAAGGCAAACAAAAAGGCTGCCATGAGAAACCAAACAAAGCTGTTTGAAATTCCCTTTTTAAAATCTTGCTTGTTATCGTCTGACATAATTTCCTAACATTCGATTTGACGACCTTTTCTCAATCACTATCTAGAAAAAGTCTGTACTAATAATTGCATTGGTTTGTTCATTCTACCACAGGAAGTATTCGCATTCAATAATAGACTTCTTGTAAAGTTTCTCTCGCTCATTCTAATTGATATTTTTTAGCGAACTGGTTGTAAGAATATGAGATGAAAATTTTTATGGTTTCACCACACAAACATAAACTAAATTTCAATTCCCACAAAATCCACAACTTAAGATATTTTTTAATTTACTACAACATCTCACATTGAAATCACAAAAATTCTGATATGCTGTTGTATTTTTCTTATGTAAGATAACTTAATTCTATTTGCAAACATTTTTCTCCTTCTTGCAAATTTTGTCTTTCTAAACCAGTTAAAAATTCATGAGCAATTTCATTATGTTGCCAAATTACTGGAAAAAAAGAGCGTAAAAAGGGAGGAACGTGATGCGAACTCCACCATTTATTGATTGTGGAGTGATGTCTTAAAAGTTTGGCGTGTTTAGAGGCCTGCCCTAATACATATTTACCCAAAGGAAGATATGTTTTTAAATAACCACGCCATCCATCTAACCAAGTTGAAACTTGTAAATTTTGATGATAGAAACTCTCATTCGTTTTTATCATCCATTTTCCATAATACTGAAGGCTAGAGCCAGAAATTTGCAAGTTTGGATTCTTACATGCAGATTTTTTTGAAAGAATAAAAAAATGCCCTCGATCGATAACGATTTTTTTAGTTCCCATCTCAAAACTCAGTTGGGGCTCCAACTTTTCAATTGCCTCTGATGCCCTTTGAAGGATTTGTCTAGATAGAAAAAATAATTCTTGTTCGCTGATTAAACGTAAAAGATACTTGATTTCAACTAGATCTATAGAGGAATGGTTGGCTAAGTTTAAATAGACTCCAAAAGGACCTTTAACGATCTGACCTAGTAAAGGAGACACTCGGCCTAAAAAAAAATTTTTTAATTCACTCATTTCAGATGCAATGTAAACTAATGAGTTGTCTATTTTCTTCCCAAAGGATTGATTTAAGTCTGGAATAATAGTTCGTCGCATGCGAGCTCTCATAAATCTTTCATCACAATTTGTCCCATCTTCAAACGCTTTGAGTTGATTTCCTTTCAGAAAAGCTAAGATCTCATCTTTCTGAATTCCTAGTAAAGGACGTAAAAACTGGACTTGGCCGTGCCATATTCTCTCTTTTAATCCGTCAAAATGAGACCAGTGAGATCCCTCTAAGATTCTTTTTAAAACAGTCTCCACTTGATCATTTTGTTGATGTCCTAAACAAACAGCTTGTAAATTATTTTGCAGGCAAATTTTCTTAAAAAATTTCTGGCGTTGTTTTCGACAGGCATCTTCTAAATTTCCAGCTAATTGTGAGAGATCAATTTTCAGCTGATGATAAGGAACTTGGTGTTGCTCTGCTAAATTTTTCAATATGGTTGCTTCCTTGGTACTCTCTTCACGCCAGCCATGATCAACATGAGCAACATGAAAAGAGAGAATTCCTTCTAATCGGCAAGCAAGTAAACAATAAAAAAGAGAAAGAGAGTCAGCGCCTCCTGAAAGAGCTAATAGAAGTGGTTGTGTTGATTTACAATACTTTTTGATGAATCTTTTAACTTGATTAATCACATTTAGTTTCTCATTTTTTAAGCAAATACAAGACATAAATTAAAGATAGAAGCAAAATCAAAATCCAAAGTAAGAATGGAAAAGGATCCTGTTGAATAGTTAACGTTCCCTCTTCATCAACCAATTTTGGAGATAAAGGTTCTCTTCCAATTTCGTGATTAGACGATAAAGGCTCATCCTTAAATACGAATTCCAGTTCTTTGATAAAACGTATTTGAACCCATTCCTTAAATCCCTTCTTCCAAACTAAAGTATCCGGATTAACGCGCACATCTGCTTTAAGCTCACCAGGACTAAAAGGGCCTTCTTTAAACCCATTAATGGAAATATACCATTCTTGTTTCACATTTCATCCTCACTTCTGAAAAATTGCTAGAAATCTGCTTTCTTCTTTCCTGAATAACTTGACTGCATTGAACCTGCGTTTAGTAAGCTCTATTGTATCAAATTCGGTGATTAATTAATCTAGTAGGCACATCATACCAAATTGAAAAATAAATGTATAAATAACTACTTTTTAGTTTTGCCTATAAACCTCTTCATATAGTTGGAAAAATTTGTGATCCCTATTTTGTGGCGCTACTCCATTAACCATTTTTTAAAAATTGTTTTCGCTTGCGTCTTTGCATTCATTTCGATTTTACTTACAATGCGTTTGGATGAAATCGCCAACTTCGCTGCATTAGGAGCTCCGATTTCTTACATTTTATTGTTTGCGTTTTATCAAATACCTTATATACTTCCCATAGCACTTCCTCTTTCATGTTTGATTGCCTCTCTGATTTTTGTTCAGCGCCTTTCTAATACACATGAATTAACAGCTTTACGTGCTTGCGGTTTTGCTTTAAAAGAGCTTCTTGCGCCCATTTTATTAACAGCCGCCTTTCTCACGATTTTCAATTTTTGGATAGTTTCCGAAGTCGCTACGCAAACTCACCTTCAAACAAATATTCTTAAAAGTGAACTCCGTTCGATTAATCCTTTACTGCTTCTCAATAATAAGCATCTAATGAGGCTTAAAGGGCTCTATTTTGACTCTCTAGGCCCTTCTCGGGTAGGAGAAATGGCTACCGATGCTGTTTTTGCGATTCCAAGTCAGCACCATCAAAGAATTAACTTATTCATTGCAAAACAACTTAAAGCATCTTCTTCTATTTTTACTGCTCAAGGAGCCACGTTGTTAACAACAACATCTCTCAATCAAGAGAACGCTTTTGATGACTTGTTGATTGAAAATATGAAAAAATCTACTACCCATGTTGAGGATTTTTCTCAAATCTTGCAAAAAAAAGTCTGGACTGTGAATAATGACTATCTTAAGCTCCCTTTGCTTTTAATTCGTGCTCAGGAACAGAAGCAGGCATTTCGCCAAGCAAAATTAGAAAATAAAAATCCTGTTATTGTCAAAGATTTAAAAGGGCAATTTCATAAAAGCCTTTCAGAAATCGCTAAACGGTCCTCAATTGCTTTTGCTGTGATAAGTTTCACCCTTATGGGAACTGCTTTTGGAATGAATATTAGCCGGCAACGTAAACATAAAAATTTATTGATCGTTATAATCCTAACAACATTTTATCTGACAACTTTTTTTTTGGCTAAGGGATTAGATCAACAGTTTTATCTTTCTTTCGTTTTATATCTTTTACCTCTCATCCTGATCGATATCATTTCACTTTGGACACTCAATCGAATTAGCAATGGAATTGAATAATGTTTAGAAGCATTTGGGAAAGATATTTTATCAGTGAATTTATTAAAATTTTTCTTCTTTTTTTAGTTTGTTTTTATGGTCTGTATGTTCTCATTGACTATGCAAGTCATACAAGTGCTCTTCCACATCATCATATACAGCTGCGTATACGAGAACTCATTCGCTATTATCTTTTTATTCTGGCGAGTCGAGCGGAAATTCTCATTCCGCTTGCTTTGTTGATTGCATTTATTAAAACAGTTTGTACTTTAAATACTCATCAAGAATTAGTTGCTCTGATGGCAGGCGGAATCAAACTGAAAACTTTGATGCGTCCTTTCCTTATGATTGCCTTAGCATTTGTTTGCTTACTTTATCTAAATGAACAGTTTGTTTTGCCTTCCGCCCTTAAAAAATTACGCCATCTCGAAAACGCAACAAAGCATCAAAAAAAACGGCAATTGCCGGAAATTACCGTTAAACATGTCGTTCTAGAAGATAGATCTCTTTTACTTTATCAAAATTATGATAGTGAAAAAGAAGAATTTTTTGATGTGTACTGGATTGAATCAATTGATAGTATTTATCGAGCCAAATATTTATGCCCAAATAAAGAAATACCTGTCGGTTATTTTGTTGATCATCTTTTAAGACAGCCTAACGGCGAACTATTACAACAACAGGCATATAGTCAATATGAATTTAAAAATTTGCTATTTAATCAAGAACTTTTGCAATCTGCTATTTTAGATCCTGATATTTTGCCTTTAACAAATCTATTTTTTCAACAATCCAGTCTTTTCGCCAACTTAAGTGAAAAAGAAAGCAAAATTGCGACTGCATTTTACTGGAAACTTCTCATGCCTTGGCTATGTCTGCTAGCGATTTTAGCACCAGCTCCTTCTTGCGTTCGCTTTTCGCGCCAGATACCTATTTTCTTTATTTATATTTATTCTCTATTTGGCCTAATTGCTTTTTATATGCTTATGGATGCGGCCCAAGTGTTAGCTAAAAGGCAAGTTCTTCCTCCTATTTGGGCTATAGGCTTACCTTTTATTCTTGTATTCAGCTTTTATAGTTATCGCTTTGCCCGCTTAAAATAACGATTTATCAAATGTCATGAAAATTAAAAAAATAGAATTTAAAATATATTTTTACCATCAGCTATAAAATGATAATCTCATTTTGCTTTTCAACCAAACGACTCATAAAATTTTAAAATTATTTTTTTTACCATTAGCAAAAGTTTAAATTCTAAAAAATTTAAAGTTGGTTATTTTAACCACTTCCGCTTAAATCACCTAAATTCATAAAGTATTGACACTTTCTTTTTCTTTTCAAAAATGACTTTCCAATTCACTTGTGAATAATTGTGACAACATTTAGCATCACTGAGAAACCAATTTAATTTTTGAGTCAAATCTATTTTTAAAGATTGTTTATGCATGTCTATTTTTTATTTTTTTCAGTGCTAGTAACTTTGTTATCTCCCTTGTCTCTTGTAGCTAAACTTACTTTGGAAGAATGTCAAACAATCGCTCTTGAGAACGGAGAAAAAAAGACAATTGCAGATCTTCAAGCTTTAATTGCTTATGATCGAATTGATGAAGCACGAAGCTCCGGCCGCCCTAAGTTAAATATTTATGGCGATTATATGACCTCTGGAGAAACCAAACACTGGCGACATAATACACGAAATAGACATGTCAAAGTTTCTCTTGTGATTCCAATTTGTAATTTTGGGTTAACTAAAGAGGCTGTTAAATCTCAGAAAAATCTTTATCAATCTTCTCTTCATTCTTTAGACCAAATCAAGCAAGACATTCTGCATGCAGTTAGTGAGGCTTATTTTGAATTATTAATTTTTCAAAAGCTTGAATGGATTGTTGAAGAGTCTATTCGATCATTGCATAGGCAAATCGAAGTAACCCAAGATTTTCTAAATCAAGGATTAATACATAGAAATGAAGCTTTATTATTCGAAGTTCAATTGGCGCAACTTCAACAAAATTTCATGGAAGCTAAACTTAACACGAAATTAGCGACTGAAAGGCTTAATCGATTAATGAATAAAAATTTAGATACTTTAATTGAAATTGAAGATATTTTGACTTTTACAAATCAGGAAATTTGCCTAGACAATTTAATCGAAGCGGCTAAACTTAACCATCCTCAACTTTTAGCCTTATCCGCACAAATCCAAGCAGTTAAACATGGGTATTGTTCTGAAAAAGCAACCTTATATCCGAATTTGTATGCTTTTTCCAATTACAGTAATACCTCTGATTATACGCTTCCTTATCGTCAAGGATTAGATGCAGGAATTGCTATTGATCTATCTTTGTACGATGGAGGTTATACCTACGCCAAACTCCGCAGAATAAAAAAAGAATTAAGTCAATTAGAGTGGCGTTATCGAGAACTTGAAAAAGATATCGAGTTAAATATCCGCTCCTCTTTTTTAGCCATTCAAACCGCCCTCGGAAAAATCCCCGTTGCTCAAACAGGAGTTACTTTAGCAGAAGAAAATCTCGCAATCACTCAAAATTTATTCGAAGAGGGATTGGTGACTAATCTTGATGTGGTACATGATCATGAAAATTTATTAGAAGCACGAGTAAGCTATTTTAAAACACTTTATACATATCACAAATCAAGGGCTAATTTGATCCATTCAGCAGGAATGATGCATAAAAAAGGATATCTCTAATATGTTAAATCTTCATCAAATGTTTAAAGCGATCATATTGGGCGCTTGTTATTTCTTTTTTCAACAATCTGTTCTTGCTACGGATTTCTCTACTGTTGGAAATATTTATCCTTCTTCAAAAAGTGTTGTTGGAAGTCAAGTATCGGGAAGGGTCGATCAAATTTATGTCGAAGTTGGACATGAAGTCAAAAAAGAAGATCCGCTTCTTGCTCTTGATCCAACTTTTTTTCAAATTGATGTATCAAAACAAACAAACAACTTAGAATGTTCAAAAATTGAACATACAGATGCCGAAATCAATTATCAAAGAATGAAAAGGCTTTGGGAAAAAAATGAAGGGAAAACACCTTCTATTTCGCTAAAAAAATTCGAAGAAGCAAAAACCATTTATGAAAAATCGCTTGTCTCAGTAAAAGCAAATGAAGAAGAGTTGCGAAGAGTCAAAAAACACCTTGCAGAAACAATCATTAAAGCTCCTTTTGATGGCGTTATCACTAAAAGATTTGTAGATCTAGGCGAATCCATTGCTACAGCTCCTACAACAGCTCTTTTTGAAATCCAATCGATTAGTCCTGTTTATTTAGAATTTTCAGTTCCTCAAGTTTATTTGAAATTGGTTCATATCGGTACCCCCATCCAATTTGAAATTGAAGGAACTGATCACTCAAATTACCAAGCAAAAATTGACCTCATTCACCCTTGTTTAGATGAGAATACTCGATCAGTTCGTTGCAGAGTTGTTCTAAGTAATGAAAATAAAAAATTCTTACCTGGATCCTTTGCTAAAATCATGATAAAAGGAAACTCGCTGTGAACTTACCTGACCTTTCTGTTAAAAGACCTGTTTTCATTTCCATGATTATGCTAGCTCTTGTTGTATTTGGAACGATTGCTTTTAAAGAATTGGGCGTAGATCTATTTCCTAAAATAGACTTTCCTGTGATTACAGTAATTTCCATTCTTCCTGGTGCAGATCCAGAAACAATGGAAAAATCTGTCACGGAAATCATTGAAGAGGCTGTTTCTAATATCAGTTCTATTAAGCATCTCCGTTCTACAAGTGCCGAGGGAATTTCACAAATTATCGTCGAGTTTGATTTAGATAAAAATGTCGATATTGCTTATCAAGAAGTACAAGCTAAAATTGGAACAGTTCGGCAAGAGTTGCCCAATGATTTAAAAGATATTATTATTGAAAAATTTGACATCGATTCCGCTCCAATTATGGCCGTGGTTCTTTCGGGAGATCAACCTATTGAAGAACTTTCGAAAATTGCTAACAAAACAATAAAAGACTCTCTGCAGCAAGTACCAGGTGTCGGTCAAATCAAGATTATTGGAAAGCAAGATCGAAATATTTGGATTTATTTGGATCCCTACAAATTGGAAGGCATGCATCTGTCTGTTCAAGATGTGATGCAAGCCATCAAAAATCAACATTTAGAATTTCCGGGCGGACGCATTGAAACCGGTAAAATTGAACTTCCCGTCAAAATCAAAGCTGAATTTGATCAATCTCAAAATCTTTCTTCTATTGTCGTTGCTTATCAAAATGGCTATCCCATCAAAATATCGGATATAGGTACTATAGTAGATGGATTAGAAGAGCAACGAACGCTTGCACGTTTAAATGAAAAACAAGCCATTGCTTTAGTTATTCGAAGGCAATCCGGAACAAACACAGTCAATGTCGCTCATGCAGTAAAAAAAGAGCTCGAAAGGTTAAAACCTGAATTAGCTGCTCAAGGTATTCACACAGAAATTGCGCAAGATCTTTCAGTTTTTATTGAACATTCAATCGAAGAAATTGAATTTCACTTACTTTTTGGAGGCGCCCTAGCCATTTTGATTGTTTTTCTTTTTTTAAGAAACTTTCGCATCACATTGATTAGTGCTCTTGCTATTCCCATCAGTGTCATGGCAACTTTTATGCTGCTTAATTGGATGAATTTCACTTTAAATACAATGACAATGTTGGCTCTTTCTTTATCAATCGGGATTTTAATTGACGATGCAATTGTCGTCGTAGAAAATATCTTCCGCCATTTTAAACAAGGTAAAAATGCAGAGGAGGCCGCTAAAATTGGAACCCAAGAAATAGCTCTTGCAGCCTTTGCGATTACGATGTCTATTGTAGCGGTTTTTTTACCCGTCGCATTTATGAAAGGAATGATTGGACGTTTTTTCTACCAGTTTGGTCTCACTGTCACATTTGCAGTTTTATTAAGTCTTTTTGTTGCATTTTCTTTAACTCCCATGCTTGCTGCAAAATTTTTAAAACCATCCGAATCGAATCATTTTTTGTCAAAATGGATTGGAAAAGCTTTATATTGTTTAGATCAAATTTATGAATCTCTTTTAATAAAAGCTTTAAAATTTTATAAAACTTCTTTATTTATCGCTTTTTTTTTATTAGGAATGACTATCTACTTAAGTCAATATATTCGATCAGAATTCGTTCCACTAGAAGATCAAAGTGAATTTTTCATCAATGTTCGAACGCCTCTTGGATCATCTTTATCTGTCACCGACCAAGCATTAAAAAATATCCGTGCTCAAATACAAAACAATGATTGGTTTAAATATAGCTTCTCTACCATCGGTAATGACAGCTTTAACAAAGTTAATGAAGGCGGTATTTATGTCAAAATGACAGATAAAGGAACAAGAACAATTTCTCAAATGGATGCGATGAAATGGGTGAGAGAAAAGTTAACGAATCTCGAAAATATGAAAATCAGCGTTGAACCTGTGGAAGCCATTTCTGGTGGCGGAGCAAGAAACGCAGCGATTCAATTAGATATTAAAGGGCACAACTTAGGCAAAATTGATGAAATTGCTCAAAATCTTATCACAATTTTACAAGGCTATGAAGGTTACGTTGATTTAGATACTTCTTATGAAAAAGGCAAACCTGAAATAGAAATACATATTAAACGGGATCAAGCTTTTGCATTAGGTGTTGCTCCTTCTACCATTGCTCAATCAGTGAAACCTTTAATTGGTGGATCAGATATTAGTAAGTTTAGAGCAGATGGAGAACGCTGCAACATTACTGTTCGTTTAAAAGAAGCTTTTAGAAATAAAACTAAAGATTTACTTAATTTATCTGTTCGCAATGAACAAGGACAATTAATGAAACTTAATCATTTCATCGATGTACAGGAAAAGCAAGGCCCTGTTCAAATTGATCGCTATAACCGATTTAGGATAGTTTCAGTTTATAGTAACTTACAAAGCGAAAAAAAAGTCTTAGGTGAGGCTATTAACGAAATTCAATTAGCGATTCAATCCATGAACCTTCCTGCAGGCTATAGCGTCCAGCTTTCTGGCCATGCTGAATCCATGAACGAATCATTTGAAAATCTTCTCTTCGCACTTTTTCTAGCCCTTGTCGTTGTATACATGGTTTTAGCGTCGCAATTTGAAAGTTTTATTCAACCCTTAATCATTATGCTTTCAGTCCCCTTTTCAATGATCGGAGCTCTAGGTATTTTGGTTATTACTCAATCAACCTTAAGCATTTTTACTATTATAGGAATCATTATGCTAATGGGAATGGTGACAAAAAATGCGATCCTTTTGATTGATTATATCAATTTGCTTAGATCAAAAGATGGCTTGGATATTCGTACAGCGATTTTACGAGCTGCCCCCACTCGTTTGCATCCAATCATGATGACAACGTTGGCTATGGTATTTGGAATGTTACCCATTGCATTGAGTAACGGGCCCGGCTCTGAGTCGCGGGCTCCCATGGCTTTAGCAATTATTGGAGGATTAGTATCTTCGATGTTTTTGACTTTAATCATCGTACCAGTCATGTACTACATGCTAGATAATGGAATAAACTTTTTTACCAACTTATTTAAACGAAAAAAATAACAGAGACGCAAAAAATAACAAAAATAATTCAATAAAGTATAAGGGTCGGCTTAAATAAATTTAGAGCCGACCCTTATAACCTATCTATGCTTATCTTGGAAATCTTTCCATTCTTTTTCAGCCTGCTCTTTACTATAACCGTATAAGCTTTGAAGCTTACCAAGCAATTGCTCTCTTTGTCCATTGATTTCTGTCAAATCATTATCGGTTAGCTTGCCCCATTTTTCTTTGACTATTCCTTTAATATTTTTCCATTCCCCTTCAATCTGATCTTTATTCATTTTTTTCTCCTTTTTTTATTACTTCTTTGATTCTAATCTTGCTAATAATCCTCAATGACAGAACTGAGATGTAAATTGACACAATGTTTTAAAATATTAGTGTTTTCAACGATTCCCACGCTATGCTGAACTTTATCTTGTTTAATGCTATGCAACGTCATAGCAACTTCTGTTACAACCGCTTGAATCACCTCTTCAATTATTTTTCTTCACTAATCGCTTCTACAACTTTTGTCATAAACATGAGAAGAAACTTCCTAAAAACTAAAATTGCATCATTATTTATCCTGAGCTTTTCTTATTAAAATAACCACCCTAACTTGCAATTTTTATAGTTCATTAAAATCTGCAATTTGCTTCTGAATGTAGAAAAGAGATAAAATCCCCTTAAATCAGGTTTAAAAATATAAAAATTTGCTAAAAATAAACCAAAAAATGATAACCTTTATTTTTCGGTGCTGCTCGTTAACCGATCTTTGGTTCATATATTTATTTTTTGAATGACATTTTTTATGGATGCGTTTGATTTAAGACAATGGGACGGATTTAACCAGGCTGGAGGGGAAGCAGAATTTCCAGTAATTATTGATCAAATTATTATTGATTCCAGACACGTTAATTCTCCCAATGCCTTGTTTGTAGCATTAAAAGGAGAAAAACAAGATGGTCATGATTTTGTCCAGCAGGCGGCAGAATTAGGAGTAAAATATGCGCTTGTTTCTGAACAGTGGACTCCCCCTTTTAATCTTAAACCCATTTTTTTATTAAAAGTAAAAAGTCCTTTATCAGCTTTACAAGAAGTAGCTAAAGCTTACCGCTTGCAACTTCCAACGAAAATCATTGGTATTACGGGGACCTATGGGAAAACGATGGTTAAGGATCTTTTGTTCCAACTTTTATCCACAGAAAAAAATGTGTGTGCTTCTCCTGGGAGCTTTAACAGTCAAATCGGAGTTGCTCTTAGCCTTTTAACCATTCAAAAAGACCAAGAATTGGCGATCATTGAAGCCGCTATTTCAAAGAAACAGGAAATGGATATATTAGCAGACTTAATCCGTCCAGACCACACTATTTTAACGCCTATTGGAAAAAAACATTTAGCTACTTTAAATGATATTGATACTATAACTTATGAAACCCTTAAGTTAGTTTGGGCGACATCTAAAACCGGATGGGTGCTCCTTCCCAATGACATCTATCAACAGTTCCACTTAAAAAATAATTTACTTTCTTCGTATATATGGGACCGAGACTCAAAATGTCTTCCCCATGCCATTCCCTTTTCCAAAAATTCTCCCTTCGCCTCTCATTATCAACTAACATTTCCTGATTCATCCCGATACGAACAGCAAATGACAAATGGCTATTCCTATTTTTTGAATTTAATCAATATCACTTCTAAAGCAGCCTGGTTAAGTGGAATTAAAGCAGAAAACATTAAGAAAATATTCGAGTACTACTATCCTGAACCCTCTCGAACTGAAATCTGGAAATCCCCTATAGGAGCAACTCTCATCAATGAAACGTCCTGTTCAGACCCACATTCAATTGATCGTGCTCTTAGACATTTTGATCATGCTGCTCCTTCTCAACGCAAAATTTTCATTTTTGGAGGAATGAAAGGCAATATTTCTTTTGCCCAAAACTATTATACAAAAATTGGTAAAACGATCTCTAAAGCACACCTTCAACATTTGTTATTATTTGGTCATCAACCTTTTAAATCTCTCATTGATCAGGTCAAAAAAATATCACCTGAAACAGAAATTTTATGTTTCAAAAGGTGTGAAGAAGCTCTTAATCATCTCCAAAAAAATCTTCAATCACAAGACCTCATCTTGATTAAAGGAGATCGTAAAATTCCTTTTGAAATCTTACCAGAAACTTTTAATGGAAGCTCAAACAATAATCAATGCATTATTAACTTAGCAGCGATCAAAAACAATTTAGACATGATTCGCACTAAAATAACTCCTGAAACCCGTTTAATGGTTATTATAAAAGCATTCGCTTACGGAACAGATGATATCCAATTAGGAAAATTTTTAAGTTCTTACGGCGTTGATATTTTAGGTGTTTCTTATGTAGAAGAAGGCGTAGCCCTTAAACGAGCAGGTATTACTCTTCCTATTTTCACGATTAATGCCGCCCAATATGAAATTGCTAAAGTAGTCAAATGGGAACTTGAAGTAGGTGTCAGCGATGTTAATTTTATTTCAGCTTTAGCTCAAGAGGCAAAAAAGAGCAATAAATGCATTAAAGTACATTTACATATTAATACAGGAATGGGTCGTTTTGGATGCCGTCCTGAGGAAGCGCTAAATCTCGCTTTGTTAATTACGTCTTCTTCGCATTTAATTTTAGAAGGGATCATGACTCATTTTGCTTGTGCAGATGATCCTTGTCATGATTCTTTTACACAAGAGCAGATTCAATGTTTTGATTCTGTCATTGAACAATTAAAAAAACATTGTATCCAAGCAAAATGGACGCATGCAGCTAATTCCAGCGGCACCATTCGCTTTTCTCTTCCTCAATATAATATGGTTCGTATAGGTCTAGCGACTTATGGTCTTTATGGTTCTGATGCTGTCAAACAAGCTTTAGATTTACGCCTGGCCTTATCTTTAACATCTCGTATAGTTGGGATTAATCACTGTCGTAAAGGGGAAACCATTAGCTATGGTCGAAACTACCTAATAGAAAAAGAAAATCAAACAATCGCTGTTTTACCCGTCGGATATTTTGACGGTCTACATCGTCATTATAGTGGAAAAGCTCATGTGTTAATTCATGGAAAAAAAGCTCCTATGGTGGGATCGATTTGCATGGATTATATGATGGTTGATATTACAGATATTCCTCATGCGAATATTGGAGATAAAGTTCTTATTTTCGGAGAAGATGAATATGGACATTATCTTTCCCCTGAAGAATTAGCGATGAATGGAAATTCAATCGTTCATGAATTGATTACATGCTTAGGGCCACGTATTCAACGTATTTTTATTTATGAAGAAGGAAGCCAAGTTCGTTGATCAATGAATGCGGATAAATGATTAGGAAACAGGAAGGATTTCGTATGAGTAAAACTCAAAAAGAGTATCAAAAATTGCATGTACTTAGTAAACACGCACGCATTCTACAAGGGATTTCTTCTCATTTAGATTGGGACCAAGAAACCTATATGCCTTCTGGTAGCGCAGCTATTCGCGCAGAGCAACTTAAAACAATGGCGGGTTTAATTCATCGAGAAAAAACAAGTCAAAAATTCGCAAATACCCTTTCTAAACTTATCGATCTTTCTAGCGGCGAATTGATTGCACAAGACCTCACGCCTGCGCAATCCTCTGCTGTTAAAGAATGGCGTCGAGATTATTTGCAAGATACTGCCATGCCAGCAGAATTCGTTGAAGAGTTTGCTCAATTAACTTCTCAATCTGTTTTGGCTTGGCGCAACGCAAAAAAAACAAATTCCTTTCAACAATTTGCCCCTTTTTTAGATCGTGTGGTTACCATGAATCGGAAAAAAGCCGATTTATTAGGTTATCAGAATCATCCATACGATGCTCTGTTGGATTTGTATGAACCTAATATGACTACAGCAGAAACGAAGCAAATTTTCGACAAACTCAAAAATACAATAACGGTATGGATAAGAAAAATTTCTACTCAAAAAATAGAAAATAATTTTTTATTTGGAAAATGGGATCATGATAAGCAAATAGCATTTAGCCATCAAATTTTAAATGCTATGGGGTATGATTTTAACAAAGGTCGATTAGATTTTTCTTCTCATCCTTTTTCTTCTGCTAGCCATCCAACCGACAGTCGTATTACAACACGCATTCACCCGTCTTCACTTATGAGTAATATTTCGGTTATTTTACATGAAGGAGGGCACGCCTTATATGAAATGGGTTTGCCACAAAATCTTTACGGAACACCCCTAGGAGATTCTCGTTCATTAGGAATTCATGAAAGTCAATCTCGATGGTGGGAAACGAGAATTGGACTTCATAAATCATTTTGGAAACACTTTTTCCCCATTTTAAAAAATACTTTTCCAGGTCGGCTCGATCAAGTTCATTTAAACTCTTTTTATCAAGCGATTAATAAAGTTGAGCCTTCTTTCATTCGCGTGGAAGCCGATGAAATGACTTATCCTTTACATGTGATTATACGTTTTGAGTTGGAAAAAGCTTTAATCGAAGATTCAATGAATGTTCGCGAAGTGCCCGAAGCATGGAATGCAAAAATGAAAGAATACTTGGGCATAACACCTAGTCATCATAATGAAGGTTGCTTACAAGACATTCATTGGTCAATGGGTGCATTCGGATATTTTCCAACGTATACATTAGGCAATCTCTATGCAGCTCATCTTTTTGAAGCTTTTGCTAAACAATATCCTGACTGGGAACAACGTATCTCAATCGGTGAATTAGATTTTGTCAAAGCATGGTTATCCGAGCACATTTATCAACATGGGCGTCGTTACTCTAGTCATGAACTTCTCAAGTTAGCAACAGGTCATGCTTTTAATGCTAATGCATACATCCGCTATCTTCAAGATAAGTATAGTCAAATCTATCAGCTATAAAAATACCCATCTGTGCGGAATGATACTTATCGATCATTCAGCACAGATGGAAAAGCTTTCAAAAAGTAAAGAAAAAGCACCTAAACTGCTCTGGCTAAATCCAATCTTTTTTTGATTAAAATGGCTGGTACATACACAGCATATAACTGATAGATTCTAGTTCCTCAGATTGTAATCTTGGCACCGAATAAACTTTAAAAAAAGAAAAAACTCTGTAATTTGAAACATCCCACTATCAATCCCACTTTTACAAATTGAATTAAAAATATGAAATGTACTTAAATCATTTTTTAGAGAAAAAAATTTTTTTGTAGAAAAAACAAAACATAAATTATTTATTATATTTTTTTTTATTTTTAGCCAAAAAAAATAAAATTTTAAATATTCCTTTACCACATAAAAAAACATTATATAACGAAAGTTATTGACGAAATTTAGAGAAGTCTTATATATTTTATCTTTAATCAGGAAAAAATGGTTATCTTGTGCGGAAGAGTGGCAGAGTGGCCGAATGCGTCTGTCTTGAAAACAGAAGTCGGGCAGCCCCCGACCGTGGGTTCGAATCCTACCTCTTCCGTTCTTTTTTCTTTTTCCCCGCTCAATTTTTTTTCTCCGCTGGTTTTTTATCAATTTTAATGCGCCTTGAAATCATTTTAAATAAAAACAGTCTGTCAAACTATTTTCTTACGAATATTTTTTGAAAAAATATTGACTAAGATTGATTAATTTAGAAAATCCTTTTATCTTCTTTTCTTATTGTTTTAATCTTTTAATTCCTCTTTAGAATCTAACTTATCACCAATTCTATGTGATACAGTGTTAGAGTTTGTTGCAGTTTATGTAGAAAT
>NZ_BCPZ01000157.1:0-52436 GCF_001950615.1 Candidatus Protochlamydia sp. W-9 | reverse complement strand
TGTTAGTCCTAAGTATGTTATGCTTGGTGCCGAACTTGAACAGTGGTTCATTATGTCCAACCCTTAATAATATAACTTTAATTTTTTCGTATAATTTTATATCCCTTTCATAGCGATATCTAATACAAATAAAGTTTTTCTCTGCTGTTAAAATAATTTTCACAAATCTTATTTCATCGTATTTCTTTTAAAATTCCAAAAAAGTTTGTTATTTTATAAGGAGGTTTTTATATCAATTAATTGCTTTATTGTTAAACTGGTTATGATTCTTTCAAGCTTTCAGCCAGTTTAGCACCATGAGGAGTAATTGAAATATCAGTTATATTTTTCTTTTTAATAAAATTGGCTTGAGCAAGTAAATTGCAAATCGTATCCACAGCAGTTTTTTGAAGACCTGCTAATTTTCCAATCTGATAACGATCTATAGGATCTTCTATTTCTTCTTGTTTTAAAGCTTCTTCATAAAGACGCATCATAAACATTTCATCTTTTGTTCTTGCGCGATTGGACATTTTTATTTCCTTATTGTTTTTTTAATCTGGTACCTTGAGGAGTGTCTTCAATCAAATAGCCTCTTTGATGAATGAAATCACGTAATTCATCGGAAAGTGCCCAGTTCTTCTCTTGTCTCGCCTGTTGCCTTTTAGCAAAAGCTTCTTGTAAATCTTCTGGAATATTTTCTTCCCTTTTATCAAATGTCAATACGCCTAAAATAGTATCAAATTTTTTCATAAGATTTATCACTGTCTCGGCTTCTTTTTGACTGACCTGATTGACATCACATAAACAATTGATTTCACGCACAAAATCAAAAATAGCAGCTAAAGCGGAAGAAATATTCAAGTCATCTGCGAGAGCTTCGGCAAATCGTATTAAAGCATCATTGACAAGTAAGTCAACCTGGCCGTCTGATTGAAGTGTTTGAATATTATAAATTCTTTGAATAAAGTCATTAAGGCGTTGCAATGAACTTTTGACTGACTCAACACCTTGAAATGTAAAATTTAATTGCGTCTTATAATGTGTTTGAAGAAGTAAATAGCGGACTTGAATGCCTGTAAAACCTTTATTTAACAAATCCCGCAATGTATAAAAATTTCCTAAACTCTTGGACATCTTTTTTTGATCAACGACAAGATGTTCTGCATGCATCCATAAATTTACAAATTTTTTACCGGAGCAGGCTTCCGATTGAGCAATTTCATTTTCATGGTGAGGAAACATATTGTCTATTCCTCCCACATGAATATCTATCGTTTCTCCAAGTAGGTGCATGGCCATTGCTGAACATTCTAAATGCCAACCCGGGCGACCTAAACCAAATGGACTCTCCCAATAAATTTGGCCATCACGCTCAGGATCATAACTTTTCCACAACACAAAGTCTGCGACATGTTCTTTTTCGTATTCATCAGCAGCCACTCGTTCAGAGGCTCCTGCTTGTAAGTCTTCTAAATGCAAGTGAGATAAACAACCATAGCGAGGAAATTGGTTAATGGCATAATAAATGCTCCCATCCCCTCCTTTATAAGCGACTTTTTTATCTAAAAGAACTTTAATCATCTCAATCATAGCTGGAATATAATCAGTAGCAGCTGGATAATACTCTGCTGATTGAATATTTAAAGTTTTTAAATCTTCAAAAAAAGCATCCTTATAAGGCTTCGTATACGCATCAAGAGTAATACCTTTAGCAATAGCTCCTCGAATTGTTTTGTCATCCACATCGGTAAGATTCATAACCTGTGTAATAGAAAACCCAAAAAATTGAATTGTTCTTCTTAATAAATCTTCAAAAATGTAAGTTCGAAAATTTCCAATGTGTGCATAGTGATAGACAGTTGGTCCACATGTGTAAAGTTGTATATGGTTGTCTTTTATTGGTTTAAGCTCTTGCTTTTGACGCTCAGCCGTATTATAAAGCTTGAGGGGAATATTTTTTAGGGCATGTTCATTCATAAAGGTATCCTATCGATCAGTAATGTCTTTATAGCTTAAGTTGCGAATTTATCTAGTTGTAAAACCAATCTCTATTCAACAGCATTTTCTAAAATTTACTTTTATTTTTTAACCAAGTCAAATTTCAAAAGGAATTGTTAGAGGATAATTTCCAGCTGAATCTCATTTATATCAGAGATGGCAAATAACCTTTGCGCACGTAGACTATTTAGCATGTGTTTCTAAATTTTTTTTTAATTCCCGATAATTAATTTTCCCTGTTCCCATCAAAGGAATTTCGGGTAATTGAATTACTTTAAAAACTTTAACTAAGTTACTAAATCCTGCTTCTCGCAAAGCTTTATTAGCTTCATCGACAGAAACTTCAAAACTGGTAAAAACAAATATTTTGGCTTTTTCTCCCGCCTCTTCTTCCGGGATGACAGCTAAAATGGGTCTTCCTTCCTCTACATTTTTAACTTTCTCTCCAATTGTATGGTTTAAAGCTTCTTCGATTGCTGTTAAACTAACCATTTCCCCACCAATTTTAATGAATCTTTTTAAACGTCCACATATGATTAAATTTCCTTCTGAATCAAGGTAGCCTAAATCTCCTGTTGAATACCAAGCCTGCTGATTAACTGTAATAAATGGGGAAGAGATCCCTTTATTAAGATAGCCCGAGAAAATATTGGGTCCTTTTGCTAATACAAGGCCTTGTTCTCCTTGAGGTAAAGGTTGATGTTGATCAAGGCTAACAACACAAAGAGAGACTTGTTTCATAGGCTTTCCAACACCATAAGCTGGATTTCCCGTGGTATTAGCAGTTAAGATAGGAGAGCATTCTGTAATTCCATAACCTTCAATTAAACGACAATGATCAAGCTGTCCAACCATTTGAAATAATTCTTTTGGGGCTTTTTCTGCTCCAGTTATACATATGCGAAGAGTTTTAAGTTGGTCAGGATTCGCATTTTTAAAAATTCCCCTCAAAAACGTCGGTGCCCCGCAAAGAATTGTAACAGCCCATTTTTCAATAGCTTTCGCAAGCCCTCTCCCATCAGTAGGATCAGCATAATAAGCAACTCTTAATCCACCTAGTAAAGGTAATAAACCACTTGCTGTGAATCCATAAGCATGAAATGGAGGTAACATCCCTAATAACACATCATCTTGAAAAATTTCGACAGATTCAATAGCATCTCTTTGATTATTTAAAATATTCCCATGCGTTAAGGGCACTCCTTTAGGCAAACTTTCAGTCCCGCTAGTGAATAACAAAACGGCTTCCGAATCTTTTGTTAACCTCTGAATATCAAATACCGATAAAAGTGTTTTTGTTTTCAGTTTTGAACGAATAAATGCTTTTAATTTGTCTTTCCAAGAAAACTCTCGACGGGCGTCTTCTAGGGTAATAATGAGTTCTTCTATCTCTGTTAAATCAACATTATCCAAACGATCCAAAAATGCCCAAGAAGAAATCACAACCTGAATATTTGATAAAGATCGAACAGACTCCAAATGACGGGCTCCTGCTGTCCAATTGATTAAAAGAGGAACCTTTCCAGCTAACTGGCAAGCTAAGATCGTAAAATAAGTCACAACACTTGAAGGAAGTAAAATTCCGATATATTCTCCAGGAAGCTTCTTAATGTAATCAGCTAATAATAACACGCGTAGTTTAGCCTGTGCATAGGTCACAACTCCAGAGCGCAAGTCTCCACATGCAACAGTATGCCCCATTCTTGCACAATTATTTAAAAAAACTTCAGGAATTGTTTCTCCCTCAGGAAATGTCGCACGTTTATGAGGAAACGATGAAGCGAACCATCGAGTTAAATCATTTTCTTCCTCTTCCACCTCTTCTTCAAAAGTAATTTGCTTAGAGGCAAGGGCCATCACTTTACCAACAGTTGTTAATTCGCTGACAGGCACTCCAGTTAAATCAAAATCATTATCAAGAAAAGCAATAAGTTCAGCGACATCGAGTGAATCTAACCCTAAATCACTACTTAAATTCATCTCAGGTTTAATGAGAGAAGGATCCATATTTGTTATTTCTGATAACTTTTGTTTCACTTTAATTTGAATGTCTGTAGGGATAGCTGCTAAATCAATTTGTGCATTAGTTTTATTCTCAATATGAATTGTGGGCAGTTCTTCTCTCCACATGCTATACGAAACCAGATAAAGAGCTTCTCCCTCCTCTTTGTCCTGTTTTAGTCGACTTGGCTGATTATACCAATTTTCTAAATAGCGGTTGAGTTCTAAGCGTGAAGCTTGGTAGGGAAAATCAGCTGGGGCAGGCATAAATTCAATGATCACTTCTCGTCGCGGAGTAAAGAAAATTAAATTTTTAAAAGCAATTTTGACTCCCTCAAAAATTGTTTTGAACATAGGAGGAGATTTCCCAGTTAAGGCTCTCGAAAAGCTACTCCCCCATAATCCAGTTGTTCGGACAAGCACAATATTCGCTTCGGGAACAGCTTGAATAATACGATGAACACCTGATGCCGCAATAATTTCTTTGGCTTGGTTTTTAACTTTACCTGCCGGGTAGATAAGAAAATTTTCTTTTTTTCTTAAATCTTTAATGACTGTTTCTATGACTTGATCAACTTTTTTTTTCTTCAAGCTGTTGCTTGAAGAAACAAAATTTGGAATAGGTATAGCTCGCATGAATTTCATAAAGCCATGCACGATAGGAGTATAATACATATACTCAACGATCAGGGGACGAATGAGGTATTTTTTCCAAATAGCTAAAGTAACCAATGTGGGATCAACAAAAACAGTGGGGTGGTTCGGTAAAAAAAGAACACCACCTGGTTTATTCAAAACTTTAGGGTTTACGTTTTCAATTCCTTTAATCGTAACTCTATAACGAAACCATAGAGTAAATCGCATAAAATAAAGTAATACTAAGCCTAGTAGATGTCTCACTGGAATTCTCCTCATTTATCTATTGCACTTACAAGTAAATTTAAAAATTCGTTGCTATGTCTTCAACATTTGAATCTAAATATTAACCAATTTAGCTCAAATCCTATTTTTTTGAATTCTCTTATATCTAGCAATCAATTGATAAGTTAGATTTTGTGTAGCAAATGATAGCATTTACTAGAAATAAAATCATAAATTCAAAGAGTTCTTCATCAAAACAAGCCGGATTTTATATAAACGAGGCTAAAAAAAATTAAAATGTGTGTTGAAAAAACTAATGAATGCATTTCAGATACCTAGTAATTGATTGAATGAATCATTCAAACATTCTACTTAATCAAAGTTGAGAAGTTTTAAAACGGAATGGCAAAGCTTTTTTCCTTCAGGAAAAGAAATTTTTTCACACGCCTCAGAAAGCAAAATCCACTGACTCGAACGAATTTCTGACCATTGAATAACAACTTCTCCCTCTACTAAAGCAGCAAAATAAGCAACAGTTTTATCAATGCGTTGTTTATTAAAGGTAAAAATATAATGTTCCAAAAAAACTTCTTCGGATAAATAGCTTGTGATTTTCAAACCTGTTTCTTCGAACAATTCTCTTTCAGCGGCTTGTTTTGGGGACTCATTGGCATCTGCATGCCCTTTAGGGAAAGACCAATGCCCCGCTTGCTGCTGAATGAGCAATACGTACCATTTATCTTCTTTTCTTTGAATGGGAATAATTCCGTAAGAATAATCTTTTTTTAAGGGCATTTTAGCGTCTAGGGTTCATAAGGAGCAAAAATAACAGAAGCATTATGACCTCCGAAGCCAAATGAATTAGAAATCGCACGTTTCACGATAAATCGTTGCGCCTCGGATGAAACATCAAATTCTAAATTAGGTTCTGGGTTTTCTAAATTAATGGTTGGATGAATTTGATGTTCAAGAATCGCTTTAATTGTCGCAATTGCTTCCACCCCACCTGCAGCGCCTAACAAGTGACCTATCATTGATTTTGTTGCGTTCATTTTGATCAAAGAAGGGTTTTTAAAAATTTTTTTTAGGGCATTAACCTCAGCCATATCTCCCGCAGGAGTAGAGGTGGCGTGAGCATTAATATAATTAATCTCTTCGGGTTGGATGCCTGCATCTTGTAAAGCTCTGCGAATACATAAAGCAACACCCTCTCCGTCTGAACGTGGCTCTGTCATATGATAAGCATCACACGACAATCCACCTCCTAGATACTCAGCCAAAATAGGTGCTTCTCGAGCTAAGGCGTGATCTAAACTTTCCATCACAAGAACGCCAGCCCCTTCACCAAGGACGAAACCATCTCTTCCCTGATCCCAAGGGCGAGAAGCTTTAGCTGGATTTTCGTTTCGTTGAGAAAGGGCTTTACATGCACAAAAACCTGCTAATCCCATCGGCATCACAGCCGCTTCTACACCCCCACACAGCATCAAATCAGCCTCTCCATTTCTGATGTGTTGAGCAGCAGAAATAATCGAATTATTTGCGGTAGCACAAGCTGTTGAAATAGAATAGTTAGGGCCCATAAAACCAATATCTATTCCCAACAATGCCCCACACATATTTGTCAAAATAAAAGGAACAAAAAAAGGAGATACTTTTCGAGGACCTTTTTCAACTAATGTTTGCACTCCATCAGCAAACATTGTCATTCCTCCCATTCCAGAACCAATCAAAATACCGCACCGTTCTTTTTGAAGACGTTTTAAGTTTTCTTCATTTAAATTAGCTGATTCTAGTGATTTTTTTCCTGCTACCATCGTATAAGCAATCGATTTATCCACTCGACGAGCCTGTTTTTTGTCTAAATACTCACCAGCTTCAAAATTGGGGATAATTCCAGCAAATCGCGTTGGATAATCTTCACATGGGAATTCTGTGATAGGTTGAATACCACTTTGACCGGCTAAAAGATTTTGATAAAAAGCATCAACATCGTTTCCAAAACATGAAACAATACCCATTCCTGTAATGACAATTCGTTTTTTGCTCATTTTCCTCAATCCTTTTAGATTGGTTTAAAAAGGTTAACTACTACTTTTCTCACAAACGGCAATCGTTTTCTTTTATGGATGCATAAACATGTTAAGCTCTTTTAAACTCTGGTCGTGACGTATCAATAGAAACATCTACAATTTTTCCCCCTTTCCATAATTCTTCAAGAGCATATTTTTCTCGCAGATCTGGAACAAACAAATGAATCACAAAGTCAGTATAATCTAAAACGATCCAATCACCTTCTCTTTCTCCTTCTATGTGATAAGGATGATGCTGGTGTTTAGCTAATTGATCAACAATTGTTTGACTAATCGCTCTGACGTGACGATCAACAGTTCCTTCAGCAATGATGAAATAATCGGTCATAGTACAGATGCCTTTGACATCTAAAACTAAAATATTGAAACCTTTTTTATCATAGATAGCTTGAGCAACTTCAGTTAATGTTTTTAAGTAAAAATCTTTCATTGTATTTTAACGATTAAATGTTAATAGGCTAGAAAAAATGATATTTTAACACAGTTCTAAAGATAAATACCACTTATTTAACCAAAACGCTTGGGGTATTTGCTTGGAAATTATTCAGCTCAGTTGCAAATCTTTTTAAATTTTTTGCAAAAGTATTTAATTTAATAGTTTCAAACATGACAAAAAATATAAAAAATAATTAGTTTACAAGCCTAAGATCTTGCTGATCAAATGATTTAGTCAAAACTCCATAAATTTCTGACAAATCAATAGCAACCTCATTTGATTAATCATTTTTATTAAATCATAAATAATAATTCTCGATATTTTGGAAAGGGCCACAAAGCATCATCACAGATCACCTCAAGCTCATCTACAATTGCTCGAAATTGTTCCATTTTAATAATAATTTTTTCACCAAAAACTCTAGCTTTTTCTTGAACTGTTAATAAAGTAATTTGCTCTTTAAGCATTTCGATCTCTTTGCAACACTTTATACTTTCTTCAATCTTATCATTAATCTCTTTAATCCAAGCATTTTGTTCTATTGAATGAAATTGATGAGAAGAAAGGGTTTGTTTACATCTGAGATAACTCGTTGCGATTGCTGTTTGGTAATTAAAAACAGCAGGAAGAATTTGTGTTTTAAACATATCGAGCATTAAATTAATTTCAATAGTCATATTCAAGGTATACGTTTCTAACAAAGCCTTTTGACGACCTGCAAGCTCTTGAAAAGTTAAAATCTGATCAAATAAATGGATGGTTTTAGGGTGAGTCAATGTTAAAAAAGCTTCAGAAGAGCACTTAAAATTAGGTAACCCCCTTTTTTGAGCTTCTTTAATCCAATCCTCATGGTAATTATCGCCAGTAAAACGAATCGCTTTTGCAATTTTTAAATATTTTTGTAACACAGGAAAAATAGCTTTTGATATCGCTTCGGTATTTCCTTTTGTTTGATCAGTATGAAATTCAATTTCATCTAAAATAAGGTGAAGACTTTCTGCCACAGCTAAATTAAGAACCGTCACTGGAAATGCGGGATTAGAAGAAGATCCAACAGCTCGAAATTCAAACTTATTTCCTGTAAAAGCAAATGGAGATGTTCGATTACGGTCTGTATTGTCTTTAGAAAGGTCTGGCAAAATAGCTCCTAAATCATAGCAATTTTTTGCAGAAATAAGTGTAGAATTTCCTTTTTCCTCAATCTCATTTAAAAGAGTTTCTAACTCTTCTCCTAAATAAATAGACATAATAGCTGGAGGCGCTTCATGACCTCCTAATCGATAATCATTTGAAGCGGATCCAATCGCAGCTCTTAATAAAGTCGAATGTTGATAAACACCATACAGAATGGCTGTCATTAATATGAGGAAATGAAGATTATTATGAGGGGTATCTGTCAAACTAACAAATTAACACCTTTATCTGTTGACAAAGACCAATTAGAGTGCTTACCCGAACCATTAATTGCCATAAAAGGCTTCTCATGTAAAAGACAAGTTAATCCTTGCTTTTGCGCTACTTGCCTCATCAGTTCCATTAATAAAATATTATGATCAATGGCAACAGTTGATTTTTCAAATATAGGTGCTACTTCATGTTGAGCCGGAGCAACCTCATTATGCCTTGTTTTAACAGGAATTCCTAATTCAATAGCGGTATCTTCAAAGGCACGCATATAAGTTAAAATACGATTTTTAACAGGGCCAAAATAATGATCTTGTAGCTCTTGACTTTTCGGCGATGGAGCTCCAAATACAGTTTTACCAAGTAAAATGAGATCCGGCCTTAAATTGCATAGTTTTCGGTCTATCATAAAGTATTCTTGTTCTAGCCCAAGCGTTGAATACACATACTCTGCCTCAAGTCCAGTTAATTGAAGCAGCCTCAAAGCCGCTTGATCAATTTTTCTTTCTGATCGTAAAAGAGGAATTTTTGAATCTAACACATTTCCTGTCCAAGAGAAAAAAACAGAGGGGATGCAAAGAGTTACCCCATCCCCCGCTTTCCAAAGGAAAATAGGAGAAGTTGGATCCCATCCTGTATAACCTCTTGCTTCATAAGTACTCCTTAATCCTCCGGAAGGAAATGAAGAAGCATCTGGCTCCCCTTGTATGAGTTGTTTACCATTAAATTTTTCTATAACACCATCCGCAGAATTCCATTCAATAAATGCATCATGTTTTTCAGCACTTGCCCCTGTTAAAGGTTGAAACCAATGACAGAAGTGTGTCGCTCCATGACTCATTGCCCATTCTTTCACAACAATAGCAATGCTATCTGCATATTCTGCTTTAATTTTCTCGCGCCCGTTAATGGCATTTGATAAGTTTTTGTAAATTTCTTCAGAAAGCATTTTTTGCATAACTGTTCTAGAAAATACATATTTCCCAAAATTTTGAGAATTCGCAGCTTTTTTTCTTTTTGGAGGTTCGCTTATCTCACTCATTTCTTTCAAAATTTGCTTTCTCACCGTTAACCTTTATCACTAATCTAAGGGAAACATTTTCTCAATAATTTGGATGGAGACGATTCTTGTTTTCAACGCAGGTTATTTGCTCAAAGTAATAAGAAAGAAGAAAAATTGATAGATAAATCCATATTCAAATGATAAAAATGTTAAGTAGATTTTAGAATATTTAACAAATTTTTGGTGGAAAGGGTAAAATGGTCTAAACTAGTTACATGAATGGACTATAAAATTTCCCAACCTCTTTCCTGACAGATTTTTCTTAAATAATTATCAGGGACAACCCCTACAGCTTTTCCTGATAATTCTAGAATAGGTAAATCTAAATAGCTATCAGAATAAGCTGTAATAGCAGTATAGTCAATTTGCATTTGATTAATTAAAGATACAACATAATTAGCTTTATTTAATCCATCTAAAATAGAAGAAAGGTATTCTAATTTCCCTTCCTGATCGGGAGCATAAACACTTGCCCGCCAATTTTTAACATCTAATTTTTCAGCAATCGGCTGTACCAAAAAATCAGGAGAAGCAGATAAAATAAGTGTGTAATCCCCTCTTTGTTTGGCTTCTTGCAGTCTTTGCAAAGCTGGCTCATAAAAAAGTTTGATCAATTCTAAATCTAAAAAATTTTTAACGTGTTTTTGAAGCTCTTTTAAGTAAAGACCTTTAAACAATTTCTGAAAAATTTTCTCGTGAAGTTTTTGCATCGACATTCCTAAGAATTTATGCCGAGCATAGTAAAACAGGCAATGTGAAAGAGTAAAAAAAGAAATGAATTTTTGCTGATAAAGATACGTACCAAATCGATAACTACTATTGACAGTAAGCAGTGTGTGATCTAAGTCAAATACACAAAGTTTCATCTTTTTTGGTCTTTATCAATTGTTAATTTTAATAATTGATGTTTAATGAATAGATTTTACACAATATTCATGACTCCAGCTTACACAGAAATTTATGATCGTTTAATTTTAGATTGTAGTTCAACAATTTTCTTTTCGATTTCTATAATTCCTTGGGTAGCTCTTTCTAAACGTTCCTTTTCTTCATTGATTTGAGAAGTAAACAACATTGCTTTTTCAAAATCGAGATTAGAAGATCCGGAAGCTTTACGTAAAATTTCAAGTTGTTTTTTTATTTCTTGCCGGCGCTCTTTTCTCTGCCTAAGAACATCTTGTAGCTGCTTTAATGCATAACGATCATCATCTGAAATGGCCAACATAGCTTTTTCATTTTTTTCAGTAATGATATCTCGAAGTGGTCTCAAAATACGTTCAATATCTATTTTCTCATTTTTCGTCAATGAAGACTCTTGCAATTGTGCTAACAATTGGTCTCTATCAGAAGTTAATTTCATTAGTTCATACGATTCTGCTTGACTAACTAAATTATCGGCCAATTCTTTAAAAGTATTGAATTTTTCTTTTTTCTGGCGATTACGCTCCTGTTCTTGCTGATAGCGCAAATCTTCTTCATGCTTTGCTTTATCGTGAACGATTTTGCGAATATGACTCAATTCTTCTTTTAATTCTTTTAGCTCATCACGACCAAGCTCTGTTCGCCGCATAAATGTGATAATTTCTTCTAATTTTTTTTGAGCCTCAACTGTTGAACCTGTTTGTTCAACGAATGCTTTACAAAGTTGAAGTTGCTCTTTTATTAAATTTGCATTTTGCTTGAATAAAACTTTTTGATGAGCCCGTTCTTTTTTACGTTCTTTTTCTTCAATTTTTATTTTATCCCAACATTCACTCAATCGAGTACGTGTTTGCGTGAATGAATTTGTGTTCAAGGTTAATTGTTTAGCTAACCCCTGCAATGCTTTAATTTCTTCTCTTAAAGCATAAAGTGAATCGTGAGAAGATTCTTGATCGAAATGAGCTTGTATAAAGTAGTTAACATCTTCTACAAATAATTGGCTGATTTGTTTAATAAGTTCTTTCCGTTTAGGGAACACCAGGTCTCCCGCTGCAGAAAGGCGTTGAAAGAATTTATTTTTATGGCGCACTCGCATTTCTGTCTTAAGTAATTCTTTACGTAAAGCATTAATGCGAGAAGCTTGGACATTGAGGACATTCAATTGTTTTTGAAAATTAAGATAAATTTGCAGTTTCGATTGAAGAGTTTGTGGAATGATCAGGTTGTCTGGTACAGTTGATTTAGCAACATTTTCATCAAACTGCTGAATGTCATTTTCTAAAGCTTGAATAGCTATTTCAATTTGCTCAACAGCAAAAGCGCTTTGCTCATCTAAAATTTCTTTCAATTGACGAGCTTCTTTAGAAAGTTCACTATAGCGATTCCAAAGCTGCCCTCTAAGAGCAGGTGAAATATTTTCTTTAAATAAAGGAAGGCAAAGACGCCTAGCTTCCCAAAAATTGCGAAAATGGGGAGTCCCCCCTTGAGCTAATGTACTTTCCATAAAATCAATTGCAGATTGAAGCTTCAAATCTTGGCTAACTTGCTCCTCAAAATTTTTTCGAAAAGCCGCTAATTGAGGATCTTCAGATTCATCCATTTTTTCTGTTTTACGAGAAAATTCTTCTGACGGTTCTGGAATTTCCTCTTCTCGTTCCATGCTTGATTCCTCAACTAATTGTTGTAAGTTTTCATTCAAAGAGTCTGTTTGAATTTGTGATAAGATGTTTTTTTCTTTCGATTGTTTTTGTAAACTCATGTTTCAGACTCATTCATGAAGATATTTTTAAGATTTTGTGTGATAAGCAAGGCTGGATATTTAACTGATAATGCGTGCATTTGCGTTTATCTTAGCTATAATTTGAGTTGTTTCGATAAAACTTTAAAATTCGATTTAATCAGTTAATCATATTGCCGTATAATTAAGCTTTGCGTTTTCTTCTCCTTAACAATACGGCAGGAGGTGCAGAAGATAACTCAAAACTTAGATTGATAGTCTTGCAATGCTTTTTACCAAATTCATTGATTCCACATTAGCAGCACTAAATTTTCAGTGAAATAATAGTGTATTGGTATTTTAAAAGTAAATCAAATTCAGTAAGCTAATACAATACATGGTTAACAAAAGAGAAAGGATTTTTTCAACTTAAATGATTTAAAAATTTCAGCTTCAAACTTTAAATGATTGATAAGAGTTATTGAATCAGAGATACCAATTCATACAAATGAAAACAAAAATTAGATTACCTTTTTGCCTTTAAAATAAATTAAAGCAGTTCATAGTCTTTCATGATCATATCAAAAACAACTTCTGGATCATGCATATCGACATCCAACCAACGAAACAATGGTTCTTTTCGAAACCATGTAAATTGACGTTTAGCATAATGCCTTGTCGCTTGCTTGAAAGATCGAATAAATTCTTGGTATTGTGATGCTGTTTGCTCAGTCTTTAGAAAATTAAGCGCTTGTCTATAACCAATTGCCTGTGAAGCTGATGAGTTACCTCGAATACCTAAAGAATCTAGGCGTCGCACTTCATCCATAAACCCTTCCTCAAGCATCTTATCACAACGTTTATCAATACGTTCATATAATTTTTCTTTTGGTCGATGAAGAAACCAACATCTAAAATCATAGTTTTGGGGTTTCCTTCTACCTTTCCAAGATAACTTGCTAACCTTTTTGTTGGTTAGCATCATAATTTCTAAAGCTCTCACAATTTTTTGTTTATCATTCTTCGTAATTGTTTTAGCATATTGAGGATCTAATTGAGAAAGCCTTTCATAAAGTATTTCTGATCCCAATCGCTCAATTTCATCTTCAAACGATTTTCTTACCTCAGGAACAGAAGGAGGGCCACTGGGGGGACCATATAAAAGAGCGTGTAAATAAAAGCCCGATCCTCCAGCAATAATCGGAACATTTCCTTGGTCTAAAATTTTTTGACAAGCCTGTCTAGCTTCATAATAAAAATCTACGACATTAAAACTTTCTTGAATATCTCTAATATCTATTAGATGATGGGGAACAAAAAGTCGTTCTTCTTTAGTTGCCTTAGCAGTTCCAATATCCATCCCTCGATAAACTTGCATCGAATCAGCTGAGATGATTTCTCCATCCATAGTTTGAGCTAAATTCAATGCTAAAGCTGATTTTCCACAACATGTAGGTCCTGCAATAACTATTATTCTTTTCTTATTTTTTTGAAAATTAGAAGGGAATTTTTTCTGAACTTGTAATGCAAAATTTAAAACAATACGTTTGATTTCATCAGTTTCACAAGAAAAGTTGCCAATCACATCATCCATCCAACGATTAGTCTGTTTTGAAACTTCGACAGCAATTCAGTATCGAATAAAATTGTAATTAAATTTTTATTTAACAAATGAAAATTTAAATTGAAATTTCGAGGCATATCAATTCCAAAAAAATTGTAGAGCTGTTGAATCAAAATTTTTTTAAAGCCTCTTCTTCACTTTGAACTAATTCAAGAACATGATCAAATCCAGACATTTTTAATACGTCCATGACATTGACAGTCACTAAACAAAGAACTAATTTACCTGATAAAGTTTTTAATTTTTTGGTAATGGAAAGAAGCATACGCATGCCGGCACTACTTAAATAATCAATACCTGAAAAATCTAACAAAAGGTTATGCTGGCCATTATTAATATAATCAAAAACTTTACGTTCTGCACTAGGAGAAGAAATAGCGTCTAACCGACCTTGCATTCTTAAGATAAGCACATCACCTTTTACTTCTTCTTTGACGCTTACGAGTCCTTCAATATTGCTCATAAACTCCTCGAATTTCGCTTTTAGTTTTAGACACGCTTAAATGATTGCTTAAAAACCAAGTTATTAATTCACTTGCCTATATCTTTAAATTAACGTGTTTTAAGTGAAATTGCAACAAAATTATAAGTATTTATATGTCAGTTTTTTCTTACCATAGGTTCATTAATTTACAAGGATGTAAAGAACATAATTTAAAAAATTTGTCTGTTCAATTACCTAAGCATGCCATTACTGTGATCACAGGAGTAAGCGGATCTGGAAAATCTTCTTTAGCATTCGATACTTTATTTGCCGAAGGACAACGTCGCTATCTAGAATACCTTTCCCCTCAAGCGCGCACCTGGATCAAACAAATGCCTAAGCCTGATGTTGATTTGATCGAAGGGTTGTCTCCTACCTTAGCGATTGGACAGCATAGACAACCCCTTTATTTTTATGGGACTGTGGCAACCTATACAGATCTTTACGATTTTTTATCGCTCTTATATGCAAAAGTTGGGGATCAATATAGCCCAGCCACCGGCAAAAAATTGTCCCGTTTCACGCGTCAAGAAATGATTGATTGGATTTTAAAAAATTATTCCGTGGGCTCTCGCTTACAATTAATAGCTCCTATCAAATTGATCAAAGAAAACGGACACCAAGCCATTACACGTCTGCAACAAATGGGCTTTATACGGATGCGAATCAATGAACAAGAATGGTGCGGAGAAAACCCTTTTCCAATCAACAAAGCCATTTCAAATTTAGAAGTTGTGGTAGATCGTTTAGAAATTAGAGAAGGCATACGTGATCGTTTGGCCCCATCTGTGGAAACTGCTTTAGATTTGAGTCAAGGTATTTTAAAAATCCAAGAAGGAAAGGAAGGCAATACTCATTATCTAACAGAGATTTATGTATGTCCAGAAACAGGATTTTCTTTTGCACCTTTAGAAGCTGGGGACTTTAATTTTAATTCTCCAAAAGGAGCTTGCACAGCTTGCAATGGACTGGGTGGGCGAGAACAAGTCAATCCTTCCCAAGTTATTTTTGGTAAAAACGAACCTTTATTAGATCAAATTCAGGTGATTTTAGATCATCTTCCTAAAAAGGCCGCTTACTCTTTCAAGTCTCTTTTAAAAGCTTTATGGAAAATTTTAAATCTTTCGGAAGAAAATTTTATCAAAGACATTTCGCAGATGATTTTAAATAAAATTTTATTTGGTCATTCCCAAGAAATCGTTTTTAACGTTCAGATAAATGAAGAATTAGAACAATTAAAAGCGAAATGGAAAGGCCTTATTCCTATTTTAAACGAAGCTTTGGAAATGAAAAAAAACAAAGGGTCTTTAAGCGAACTTTCTTTTATTGATTGGCAAACCTGTTCATCTTGTTTAGGAGGAAGACTTAAACCAGAAAGTCTAGCTTGTTTTATCCAGGAAAAAAACATCTATCAACTTTGCTCATTAACCGTAGCTGAGTGTTTAATAAAAATTAAAGCATGGTTATTTACCGGAAAACAAGAGGCCATTGCTAAAGAAATTCTTCCTCATATTCAATCTCGATTAGAATTTCTCGACCAAGTAGGATTGGGATACTTAACATTAACTAGAGAAGGGAAAACACTCAGTGATGGAGAAGCTCATCGAATTCAATTAGCATCTCAAATTGGAGCCAAATTATCCGGAATTATTTACATACTAGATGAACCCTCATTAGGGCTGCATCGACAAGATATCCAACATTTGCATAAAGTCATTCATGAACTAAAAGCCTTGGGTAATACCGTTGTAATTGTTGAACATGAAAAAAGCTTAATTCGACAAGCTGATTATATTTTGGAACTCGGTCCAGGGGCAGGAAGCTTAGGAGGGCAAATTTGTTTTCAAGGAACTATTACAGACCTTCTTAATGACTCAAACAGTCTAACCGGAAAATGGCTCAGTGGTAAACTTTCATTACCTATCCCTCCAAGAAGAAAAATTCAACAAGATTGGTTAGAAATTCGTGGAGCGACTCTAAATAATTTAAATGATTTCTCTGCAAAAATTCCATTAGGCTGCTTTGTAGGTTTTTGTGGAGTGTCCGGATCGGGAAAATCTACCCTTGTTTTAGATATCATTGGACAACAGCTAAAAAATTTTCTAGTAAGAGGAATAATCCCTCATTTCTTAAATAAATATCAAACAATCAAACGTTTAATCAGTCATGAAAAACAAACAGATCGCTTGTCGGCACGCTCTATTCCAGCTACCTATATAGGTATAATGACTCCACTCAGACAACTTTTTGCCGAAACTCGTCTTGCTAAAGCAAGAGGCTATACAGCTTCTCGTTTTAGTTTAAATAAGCGAGGTGGAAGATGTGAAGCTTGTGAAGGATTGGGTTATATTGAAGTGAATATGCATCTTATGCCAGATTTTTTTATGCCTTGTGATATTTGCCAAGGGTTACGCTATAACTATGAAACATTACAGATTACATGGGAAAATAAAAATATTGCTGATATTCTACGTCTGTCCGCTTTAGAATCTTTTGAGTTGTTTAAACATATTCCCTCTCTAGCACCCACCTTAGAACTGATGACAGAGCTTGGTTTAGATTATTTACAGTTGGGACAACCCTTCAATACTTTATCCGGAGGAGAAATTCAGCGATTGAAATTGATTGCTGATTTAGCAGGCAAAACACAAGAAAAAACATTATATATTTTGGATGAACCTTCGTCCGGCCTTCATTTACAAGACATTGAAAAACTCGTTAAAATTCTTCATAAACTAGTAGAAAAAGGACATACAGTTTTTGTGATTGAACATCATTTAGACATCCTTTACCAAGCAGACTGGCTCATTGAATTAGGTCCAGAAGGAGGACCAAAAGGAGGAAGGCTCATTTTTGAGGGCCCTTCAACTAAGATGATCAAAGCCCATACACCAACTAGAAAAGTTTTCTCTCAGTTTAATCAATGATAAATAACCTCCTATAATCTCTCAAATATTTTAAAATTCTTTAGTTTATTACAATAATTTCTTCTGTTTTTTTGTTTAAATAACTCATAGGATTTTTTTGTAACCAATCGATATATTTTTTATTTCTCCTTCACTTTTAAAAAAAGTAATTTCGGCTACCTCATATTTACAGTTTTTATTCAATGATTTCTCTAACCTTGTCGTAACTTTTTAGACGCGTTTTAAATACAATTTTACTTTCTTAAACCGTTTCTAATTATTGCCCACACATCACGTAAACAGATTCAATTCAAGAAATTATCTGTGCACAAGCCACATAACATTTTGGCACCAGATAACGGAAAATTCGTCGAGCCTCATGCTTAGCTTCTACTTGTCCAATGAACTTCCATCAATTCTTTTTATAAAATTGAAAGTAAATTCGTAAAAAAAATTTTTTGTCTCGATTTTTTATTTTTCATCTTGGGAATAAAAAGCAAGATGAGGAATTCGTAAATCGATAATTGTCATCCCATTATTTGTTCTACTTTTAACATTTAAAACTTTATCTAACGAAAAAAAATTCACAATATTTTGCTTATAATGCTCTGGATTCAATCTCAAAAGGGTTTCTGCCGAGATATGTCGAGATAAAAAGTCTTTTCGATCTTCCAATTTAACAACTATTTGGCGCTGTCCATAGCTGTCAGCATAAGCCTCAGCCACGTCTATTTGTTTGATTGCAATCTCCCTGGTTGCCACTTCTTTAAATATTTTTAATACATTTCGAGCTAACTGTAAACGATCTAAATTTTGCAAAGCTAATCCCCATTTCCCTTCATGCTCACTTAATCCTAAATAAAAGGTAGGGATAGATTTGGGAGTAAAAAAAGGACGAAAAGGAAATAAAATGCCATCTTCATCAATTGCCGTATTAGAATAATCTCCAACGTAAGCAATAGGGCTTCTCATTTCATATTGAATATATAAAGTACCAGGGCGTATTTTTTTAATAGAAACTTTTTTAATTAAAGGGCTTTTTAAAAGTTTTTTTTCTCCTTCAAAACTATCAAACTGGTAAAGATTTGCAGGCTGATCTAAAGATAATTCTAAAAGTTCTGCTAAATATCCCGTTTTCAAACTTTCTTGGTGAGGAGTCTCTTGAACAATAGCGACAATTTGATACTGTCCGCCGTGCAATCTTTTTTCCTTGGCCGACTGATAATACAACCATCCCATCAATGCCGATCCTGAAATTAGTAAAGAAGAAAGTAAAATCCATAAACAGGCTCGTTTAAAAGGAATTTCTGGGTTAGGGTAAGATTTAGAAACCATAGATTTTCTGATTAAAAGAGGTTATTTTCAAGCGTAACAAAGTTAAAAGCGCTTTCCATTTTCAAGCAAGCTTAGTGTTTCGCTAGCCACTTTTGTGACATCTCCAGCCCCGAGAGTCACAATGACATCGAGAGGTTGAATAAATTCGCTAAGTTTATGTCCTAACGCCGTTCGAGGAACATATTTGACTGGAACAGTAGAGTTCTCAGAAATTTCCTGGATAATTTGTTGTTGAGATATTCCCTCAATAGGCATTTCTCCTGCCCCATAAACATCTGTTACAAACACTTCATCGGCATTGTTAAAAATTTTTCCATACATTCCTAAACAATCCTTTATACGAGAAAAGCGATGAGGTTGAAAAACAGCAATCAGCCTTTTCGATTTAATAGCTTTTCGAATTCCCTCTAAGGTGGTTTGAATTTCTGTTGGATGGTGTGCATAATCATCTAAAAAAATAGTGTTTTCAAACTCACCCTTATACTCACATCGCCTTAATACCCCACAAAATCTTTCAAATGTGTGCCTAATCGAAGCTTCAGAAATATTTAAAGACATTGCTAATCCAAATACTGCAGCACCGTTGAAAAGATTATGTCGGCCAATTAAATTTAATTTAATGGATGAATACTTTTTTCCATTCCCTTCTAAATCAAATTCAAGATTGAAATTTTTTTGAAAAATATTAGAAATTCTCCAATTGCAATGCTCTCCAAAGCCATAACTTTGCCCAATACCATTGAGAAATTTTAAACGAGTATCATCTCCACACCAAAAAAGGTGGTTTGGAGAAGAAATTTGGGAAGTAAACTGCTGAAAAGATTGTATTAATACATCTTCAGAATTTTCATAGGAGTTTAAATGATCGTTATCGATATTGGTAACAATAGCTCCGTAGGGAAAATACTTTAAGAAGCTTCGATCACTTTCGTCGGCCTCAAAAACAAATAAATCGCCTAAACCATGTTTTGCGTTACTTTGAAATTGAGGGATTACTCCACCAACGGCAAAAGAAGGATCGCAATTTGCTTCTAAAAGAGTTGTTGCTAAAAGAGAGGATGTTGTCGTTTTACCATGAGTTCCGGTAACAGCTAATGATTTTTTTTGTCTTGTTAAAAGGGCTAATAATTCAGCACGATGAAGTAAAGAACATTGCAAATTTTTTGCTGCAAGGTATTCAGGATTATCAGTTTTTATATCACTACTGTAAATCACAGTAGACCCTGAAGCAATATAAGAAGGAGAATGTCCTTTATAAATAGTCGCACCAGATTTAATTAATTCTTCAATAATGTAGTTAAAAGCAATATCACTACCTGACACCCTCAAATTTTGTTGAAGTAGAATTCGCGCAAGCCCGCTCATTCCTATTCCACCAATTCCAATGAAATGATAATGCCCTCTCATGGTTTTTTCCTTTTCTGTGGTGCTTTATGTAAACTTTTTAATCCGCTTGTGTCTAAAACAAGCTCACAAAGCGTTGTACGATCTGGCCTACATTTATAAGAATGGATAGCACTTTTCCTTTTTTCTAATGCTATAGGGTCAATTAACAGTTGAATAGATTTAAGAACAATTTCTGGTTTAGCTTTCTCCTCAACAATTTTTATTCCCCCCCTAACAATATCAACAAAAAAATCAGCATTTTTGTCTTGATGATGATCTGTTGCGTGAGGATAAGGAATTAAAATCCCTGGCACTTCAAATTCCATTGCTTCAGCAATTGTAGAAGCTCCTGAACGACCTATAAATACTTCTGCTGCACGCCATGCTAAATGCATATTTTTTTCAAATGCTTTGACAGAGGCTTTTACTTGGTAATTAGCATAAAAAATTTTAAGATCATCTGCTTCTTGTATACTTCCTGTAATATGAATGATTTGAATAGGTATATTCTTCCATGTATTGGCTAAACTTCTCATCAATCTGTTAATGGCTAAAGCTCCCTGAGATCCACCAAAAACTAAAAGTGTAGAGTTATTTTTACTTAATCCAAAATAAGATAATGCCTCTATTTTATCAATTTGATCAAGCTGATACCCTTCTCTTAAAGGCATTCCTACTTCTATTGTATTTCTTTTCAACAAAGTAGCTGTAAAAGGAAAATGAATACCTACTCGCCAAGCCATTGAAGCAAGCCATTTGTTAGCTTTTCCTGGAATACTATTTGCTTCATGCAAAACAATTGGAATACGGAGAATTTTTGCTGCAAGTAAGGGAGCCACTGTATAGTAACTTCCAAATCCAACAACAACATCTGGTTTAAATTTTCTAATAATTCGAATACTTTGCCAAACTCCTCTTAAAAGGTTAAAAACACCTTTTAATAATTTAAAAGGATTTTTAGAAAAAAGTGGACTTGCAGAAACTTCTTGAAAAGGGAAAATGGAGCGATCAAAATATTTATTTGTTGAAAGCCCACCCGCAACAAACAAAATAGAGGAAGAAAAGGTTTTTTTGATGAGTTCTTGTGCTAATCCTTGAGCAGGAAAAATATGCCCTCCCGTTCCACCAGCTGTGATCATAAACCGTTTAGACATATTTGAGACTCCTCTGTTGAGCAATATTTAATAACAGTCCGAGACCTGCGATATTAGCCATTAATGAAGTCCCACCTTGGCTAAAAAAAGGAAGATTTAATCCTGTACTTGGCAATAAACCAGACACAACTCCAAGATTCATAAAAGCTTGAAAACAAATTAAAAAAGTAATGGCCGTCGCAAAATAAAAACCTCTTCTGTCTGAAGAAATATGAGCAATATAAAATCCCACATAACCAATAATCATATAAAGAATCACTAAAGCTGTTACACCTATAAAGCCAAACTCTTCCGCGTAAATAGCCGCAATATAATCATTTTGTGCTTCGGGAAGATAACTTAATTTCTGCAAACTATTCCCAGGCCCTCTTCCTAACAATTGCCCAGAACCTGCAGCTATTTTTGCTTGATAAGGTTGATGGCCTTTACCTCTCAAATCTAGTTCCGGATGAAGATAAACTTTTAATCTTGCTGATACATAAGGAAGATGATAAGCGGAAATTGCACCAATAACCATAAAACACATCAGTGGAAGAGCCCAATATTTAAATCGAATTTTTGTCATCACACACATGACAATGACAACAAGGCCTATCACACCCGCCGTCCCATTATTAGGTTCTATTAAGATAAGGAAAATAGGGGTTCCTACTTGAGCGATCAATTTAAGAAAGTCTTTTAACTCTAGCGATTCCCCCTCTATATTTTCCATTCGATAGATAAAATAAGCCGGAACAATGTATTTAACAAATTCGGAAGGTTGAAAAAAAAATCCTGCAACACCAATCCATCTCCTTGATCCATTAACTTCTTTACCTAAACCTGGAATAAGTGTCAGAACAAGTAAAAAACAGAAAAAAACTAACAAATAGGGACTAAAACTAATGATCTTCTGATACCCCAAATGCCATACACAACCAGCTAAGATTAATCCTATCAAACAATAAAAAATTTGTTTTAATAAGGCCTGATGGGTACTTTTATTAAGCGCAAGATCTAAAACTTCTGCTGAAGTGGTATTAAAAATCATAACTAGCCCCATCGCGAAGATCGAAGCCACACAAAATAATAGTAACGACCGATAAAATGTCATGAATAACTACTTAACGCGAATGCGATCCCCAATCTTCAAATTTCTAGCCTTTTCTTCATCTAATTGATTTAGCCTTAAAATATCCTCATATTTCAGATTAAATTGTTTAGCAATTTTCCAAGGATTATCTCCGCTTTTAACAATATAATAAACAGCTTCGGATGAGTTTTGATTATTTTCTATTTGCTCTAAATCCTTTTTAGATATTTCACTTTTTGCTGCAATTACCCCTTGAACTTGATTCAAAGGAATTTTTAAAACTTGACCTATTGACAACTTTTCGTTGGGAAGGTTATTCGCTTTCTTAATCGCATTAATCGTTGTCCCATTAGCACGAGCAATCTTTTCTAATACATCTCCTTTTTTAACGGTTATTTCAACAAAATTACCTTTAAAATTAGGTGAAAATTCAGATATTGGCTCATCATCTTCAGAAGAAGTCGCCTGAACAACGATAGATTCAGGATTATAAGAATCAGAAGGATCAATTTTTAATGAATAAGAAGGTTGAGAATAATACTTTAAAACATTATCAACTTCGTCCACAATAACTGGACCGGTCGCGACTAGATGATTAGCCGGATCAGTTAAAGGAATTTCTTTAGCCTCCGCTAAAGAAGAATTGAATTCGCTTTGCTCCAGCACTTTTTCAGTATCATAAATGATAGCTGTCGCAAATAAAATCGCTAACAAACCAGCATTGATAACGACAGCAATCAGTATCGTATCCTTTCTTGTCATTTTATTTATCCTCTCTAGTTTTTTTATTTCTCTTATTTATAGAAGTTTTACGAGCCTTTTAAACTCTTCTCCACGATGGATATAATCTTTAAACATATCAAAACTTGCACAACCGGGAGAGAGTAAAACAACGTCTCCTTCCTTAGCATCCTGATAAGCTTGCTTGACAGCGTCATCTAAATTTGCTTCAATTTGCACTTTAATATGCAGTGATAATTCTTTTTGAATTTTATTTGCCGCTTGCCCTATGGCATAAACTTTTTTTACATGACCTTTAAAAACATTTAACCAAGCCACATAAGAAGCCCCTTTATCCACTCCTCCAGCGATCAAAAATACAGGACGATTGATCGATTGTACAGCTCGCATAACCGCATCAATATTCGTTCCTTTGCTATCATCATAGAAATGAATCCCATTCTTTTCTAAAACAAACTCAACACGATGCGAGGGCTTTTGAAAAGTCTTTAGAGCCTGTAAAAATTGCTGAGGTTTAATTCCTCGTCGTGCGCAAATGGCATAAGCAGCTAAGAGATTTTCTAGATCATGATTTTCTTTCCCTTGCCATTCTAGCGGTAACTCAAATTGCTGCATTCCTTCTGAGAAGACCGAGCGTAAATCCGTATAAGTATGACAAGAAGGTAAATAACCATACGTCGAATGAGGAAAATTTAAAAGATGCTGGTATTCGACGGCAGCTTTATTCTCGACAAATAATTTTCCCGATTTTTTTAAACATTTTCCAATTTGAAATTTCGATTTTGCATAGTTTTCCATTGTCTCATAGCGCTCTAAATGATCAGGAGTGATATTCAAAACAACAGCTTCGTCCAAAACCTGTTGTTGAAAAGTGTCAAGCTGATAGGAGCTAAGCTCCAAAACGGCAATTTCTTGAAAATCTAGTGTTAAAATTTCTCTTGTTAAGGGAGCCCCTACATTACCTAAAGCTTTAGCTTTTAATCCATTTGCATTCAAAATATGTGTAATTAATAGAGTGACTGTTGTTTTGCCATTAGTTCCTGTCACACCAATAATCGAATGGCAAGACGCGCGGCATCCCAATTCAATTTCTCCAATTACCTCTTTTTTATGTTCGTACGCTTTTTTAATTAAAGGGTGATTCGAAGGAATTCCAGGAGAAACGACGATTAAATCAAATGTTTTTAAATCCATGGTTTCACAATCCGCCTGAATTATCAATCCCTTTGCTTTCAGTTCTAAAATTTCAGGTTGATTTTCCAATTGAAGATAATTTCGATCCACCCCTAAAACTTTTACTCCAGATGTTTGCAAGAAAGAAGCCGCGGCTCTTCCACTTACCCCTAATCCAATGATGAGCGCTTTTTTCCCAAAGTAATTTTCTATCGGCATCTGTTATCAATCCTTTATTGAAATTTTAAAGAGGCAATGCCAATGATAGCAAAGAGTAAACTCATGATCCAAAATCGAATTACAACTTTAGTTTCGGGCCATCCTTTATATTCGAAATGATGATGCAAAGGCGCGCAAAGGAAAATTCTTTTTTTATTTCTCAGTCGATAGCTAGCCACTTGAAGAATAACGGAAAGTGCTTCGGCAACAAAAATCCCTCCAACAATCCCTAAAAGAAACTCTCTGCGCAACAGCACTGCTGAGACGCCTAAAATTCCCCCTAATGTCAAAGAACCTGTATCTCCCATAAAGACTTGTGCAGGATAACTATTATACCATAAAAATCCTAAGCTTGCTCCGATTAAGGCGCAAAGATAAATGGCTATTTCTCCACTTCCTTCGATGTAAAGGATGTTGAGATAACGAGCAATATTCACATGATTAGAAACAAAAGCGATCAAGCAAAGAGATCCTGCCGCTGTAACTAAACAACCAGCCAACAATCCATCTAAGCCATCGGTCAAATTAGCGGCATTAGAAGAACCTGTGATCACAAAAAAAATGAAAAAAGCCATGAGAATAAGAGAAATACCTCCAAACGTAACAACAGGCTCTTTAAAAAAGGGAATGTAGAGTCTCGAAGCGTATTCTTTCAAACTAATGCTTTTAGTTTGAGAAGGCATCTCTTGTAAAGTTTCAGAATTTTTAACAACAATCTGCTCTTTAATTACGGGAGGTTGAAACCATGTCCACTTCTCAAACATTTCATTAACTGGACTCAATAAAAAATAAGAAGCGATTGCAGCGGATAAAACAAATTGAAAAAATAATTTTCCTCGTGCTGACATCCCTTTAGTATTTTTATATTTCAATTTGAGATAATCGTCTCTTCCTCCAATCAAACCTAAAAATACTGTTGTGACAAACAAAATGAGCGTGAAAATATGTGTTAAATCCATCCATAAAACTAATGAAATCAACATAGAAGAAAGAATAAGAATTCCTCCCATCGTGGGAGTGTTTTGTTTCTTCTCATGTAATTGTCCCAACAAGGGGCAATCTTCTTTTCGAATCGATTGACCGATTTTTAACTCATAAAGTTTACGGATAAAATAAGGCCCTAAAAAAATACTCAATAGAAGAGAAGTAATTGCGGCAAGAATCATTCTTGTAGAATAATAACTAAAGACGCTTGGAACTTTTAGAGTCCAAGCCCTTTCCAAGTAATCAATTACAAACAAAATCATAAATAAAGCTCTTTAGTTATTTTTACAGTTCTTCTAATATTTTCCACAACTCTTTGGATCTAGATCCTTTCAATAAAACAACATCGGCGGTTTTTAAGTTTTTTTTTAAAGTTGAAATTAACTCAGAAAGTTCCATAAACAATTCAACAGGTCGATTTGCTTTTTTCCAAACCTCAACAATAGGTAAACACTCAGCACCAAGACAATACATTTTATCCACATAATTTAAAGCAAACTCACCAACACGTTGGTGACATTCATCTGAAAAATGTCCAAGCTCCATCATACTACCTAAAACAGCAATTTTATAACCTTTTCCCGTTGCATTTGGCAGCGTTTCTAAGGCAGATTTGACCGATAGTTCTGAGGCATTATAAGAATCGTTTAAAAAATAAATACCCTCTTTTTGAACAAATTGTAGGCGCCTCTCGGGTAATTTAAGAAAAGGGATAGCCTGTTTAATTTCACTCCAAGTTAGCTCGAAATACCTCGCAACAGCAATCGCAGCAAGTAAATTGTGAAGATTGTGTTTACCGGGCAAACACATTTTACCAAGAGAAATACTCTGTCCTTCTGTTTTTATTCTAACTTCTTCATTAACAGTTTCTAAATGATAATCAGCACTAGAGCTTACTGTCGAAAAGGATATTTTTTTGCATTCTCCTATTTGAGCAATTGTTTCATAAGCTTCTATCTCTCGATCAACCACACCTAATCGAGTATGCGAATGAGAAAATATTTCTGCTTTTGTTAAAGCGATATCTTTTAATGTTTCAAAGCGACAAGCATGGACTAAAGCAGCTGTGGTCAATACAGACACTTCTGGATGAGCAATATTAACTAATGTACTCAGCTGCCCAGGTTCTGTCATTCCCATTTCTAAAACTAAGATATCTTCCGTTCCAGTTGTATGATTTAATACAGTTAAAGGAAGACCTACCTGTGAATTGCTATTTCCCTGGGAAGCAGCAGTGACATATCTCTGCTCTAAAAGTGTTTTAATAAACTCTTTTGTGGTTGTTTTCCCTATTGAACCTGTTACAGCTACAACACGGCTCGTTTTTTCAAGACATTTTTGAGCTAGCATTTGGAGAGCTAGTAAAGGATTTTCTGCTCGGAATAAATGCATTCCAAATACAGGCCCTTGATAATTTTGATCGACGATTGCCGCTAAGGCTCCTTTTTGCTTCACTTCATTCAAATAGGCGTGCCCATCTACATGCTCTCCCCTTAAAGCGACAAAAACCTCATTTTTTTTTGTTAGCCGACTATCTACACAAAATCCTTCAACCACTCCTTCTACTTCAGGCAAAGAGGAGTTCAAGATTTTAGCAATCTGTTTTAAAGTCATTATTCTCATTGTTGCTAATCCTATTTAAAAAACCTTAGTCCGGCTTTATCTTTATTAGCTTCTTCTCTTATCCCAAATAAAGCATGGATTGGATAAGAAATCGCAGATTTGTGAACATAATGAGGCAAAACAATGTAAACGGAATGAAATATTGGAGTTGCCATTTCATGAAATGCCAAGGTAAAAATAAGGCAAATAACTCTACTTGGAATCTTTTTCACGATTGAAATAAAATTTGGCACTGACCGGTCAGACATTTCACCTGCCGCTTTTCGAAACGCTGCGATAGTTAATTCAAATTTTGTTTTATTTAACGGTTTATTTCAATTATATCCATCTATATTGGATCAAAGCTTAAGAAAAGTCAAAGGTTTCATGGGTTTTATATAAAACCATTGAAATTTCTTATCATGCCAATATTTGAATGAACAGAAAGCAAAACCTTACTTACTTTACCATTGACTCGCTTGAAATCCCTAAATCGTTTATGATAATTCTTTTCGCGAAAAAGCTTTGGAGAAAAAAAAATGAAAATTAAAGAATTTAATTGGGGACTAACACTCTTCTTAACGATTTATTAGACTCTTCTTATCCTTTCTTTACCCTTTTACTTCTACTTTACTCCCCTTCTTTAGGAATGATTGGAGTATCCATCATTTTACTTTATTGAACCGGTTTAAGTATTACAGTAGGTTATCACCAATTTTATTCACATCGAAGCTATCGAACAAATTCTTTTGTGGAAAGCTTCTCTTATTTTTTGGTTCAATGGCTGGTCAGGGAAGTGCTCTAAGATGGTCATTTGATCATCGCTTGCATCATGACCACGTCGATACAAATTGTGACCCTTATTCTAAAAAAAGGGGTTTTGGTTGCTCATTGCCTATGGATTTTAGAAAAGACTAAAAAAATTGAAGCTAAAGTTGTGCCCGATTTAATAAAAAATCACCTTGTTCAATTTCAACTTAAATATGATTTTCTTTGTATGCTCATAAGTAATGGAATTGCTTTTTTAGTTGTCGGTTGGTTTTTAGATGATCATATGGGAGCTTTTTTTCTAGCTTGCTGGACACGTTTATTTCTTCTTCATCACTTTACGTGGTTTATCAATTCACTTGCTCACACCTGGGTCGATCGCCCATTTTGCCAAGAGCAATCAGCGGTCAACAATTATATGTTGGCCCTATTAACTTTTGGTGAAGATTATCATAACTATCACCGTACTTTTTGTAATGATCACCGAAATGGAATTCGTTGGTCTCATTTTGATCCCACAAAATGGCTCATTTGAACACTTAGCAAATGTGGTTTGACTAAAGAGCTGAAACGGATGGATTCTTATACCATCCAAAAAAAATGGTTCTTGAAAGAAAAAGGTTATTACTAGGTCGTGTTTGCAACTTATGGTATGTAAAAAAAGATGAGCTTGAAAAGCTTGTTCGCGAACTAGCTGAAAAATTAGTCTTAGAATTTGCTGAATTTAACCAATTGCGAGTTAACTACCGGCTTGCTCGAAAAGAAGGGCGAGAACCAGATCAATTAAAGGTTTTTAAACAAAAATTGTCTATCCTCAGAAAAAATCTTAAAAGCAATTGGCGGTTATGGAAACAACTCTCTCGCTATATTTTAAAACTCAAACCTTTTGAATCCTTTCCCTGCCCTATTTAATTCAAGAACATAACTATCCTGCCTTGATAGGCCCTTACGTTTTTCTCTCAACTCCTATTCCTTTTAAAACAAACTTTTTTGTTGCTAGTTTTCTAAACTGGCATATTCCTTGCATCTCTTAGTATACCATTCAATACAAAAATTAAATTAAATTATTAAAATTTAAAAAATTAATAATTAATTAATTTAAATTAATTATAATTAAATTAAATAAACTAAAATGGTTAATACTATGAATCTAAATACTGAATTTAATAAAAGTATTCATTCTGTTAGTTTTAAACCATCAACGCAAGATATTAATCATGCTAGTAGCAGAATTAATGTTCATATGGGGCATGCCTATCAACTATTAAAACAGTTAGAAAATCAAAATGGTCACAATCCGCAAGTAGCTGAAATTTATGAAAAAGCTTCTACTGAATTATTTCAAGTTCATGAAAATCTTGCTAACGCTTTAAATCCTGCAAACGGAAACACCTTATCGAAAAAAGAGATCAAAGACTTAAATAAAGCCATCAAAACATCTGAAAAACAAATCGCTCAAATTATTCAAAAAGCTCACATCGAAGCTGTGGTTCAATTAGGTGGCGAAAAATTTAGATCTGAATTAACAGCTCTTTCAAAAGGAGGGTTTGAAGCCAAACTCATTCGATTTTTTGCTTTGACTTCTTCAACGAAAAATGCGGCTGTTGAGGCTTTTAAACAAGCGACAAGTGCGATGGATCAAGCAAGTCGAACAATGCCAACAGAACTTCAAGATATAAAAACAACAGATTTATCCTCTGTTCAAAAAGATCAGCTAGAACAAATGAGAGCTTTTACAGATGGAATAAGCGACGTTAAGCGTCGAGCAGGTGTGGTTGGACTCAATGGAATTTATCGGGTGAAATTGAATTTTTCAGAGGAAAAGATCCAAAAACAAGTCAAATCTTTCTCAGCTCAAAATATAAGCCAACAAGTCAGAACAACAATGACTCGTACTGTTTTTTTAAAAAAAGAAGGGCAAAGTGTTCCATTTACTAGTACCCAAACACCACTGAATGCAGAATTTGATAAGGCTTTAGAAACGAATGGCTCAGCGCGCGTGTTCGAAAAAATTTTTGGTAAAACTGGAGGGATCTCAAGTGCGAATCGACAAGAAGCGCATTTGATTAATGGATGGGAATCTAACTTAAAAAACTCGGAAGGCCAAATCGTTTATCAGGCATTGAGACACGCTATTACTTCTGATAAATATGAAACCAATGCAACAATTAGAAAAGAAAACTCTAAGCAAGCAGCTGGCGAACTCTTAAAAGCCGCTGTGTTACAACATTTATCAGATGTAGGAATGTCTTTAGAAGATGCCCAAGCACGGGGAATTAATCTTAATTTCAATTCGGTTAGTCTTGTCACACCAGATGATTTGCGTGCCATTGGTTCAAAAGGCGCTAATGAGAAAAACATGTTGAATGATCAAATTGCTGCTTTACAAAGTTATGCGGGTCAAAATAAATCTATTGATATCGATGGGTATGCAATTGGTGTTAACTTGAACATCAATACATTTAATTTTGGAGTGAACGCAGGAGCTGTTAAAATAGGTTTTGGAACAATTAATCAATCCTTAGAAAATAAAAAAGCTTTTCAAAGTTTAAAAAATCAAGCAGAAGCTTTGATCAACAATGAAAAAATTGGATTGCCCGAAGAACGAGCTAAATTACAGAGTCTTTTAGATGACATCACTTTTCTCATGGAATCTCCCAAAGCTTATTTAGATGGAGATAATCAATATGAGATTGGCGCAAAAATTATCAATCTCAGTAATGGTATGGATAACATTCAAAAAGGAACTAAATGTGCTTTTAACTGTATGAGTGGAAAAGACCGCACAGGAATGATGGATGGTGTTGCAAAAGCCTTTGCCATTATGAATGAAATCAATGGAAAATTTCCGTCTCACGAAGAACTAAAATCTGATCCAGAAGTCAGAAAACAATTTCGAGAGATTTTTGTTCCTATCATGATGGAGATGGGAGGTTTAGATATTACTCGCATCAATACAGGAGCCACTGGTTACAAAGTAGGAAAAGAAGCGAAATTGGCAGGCTTGCCTGAAGAAGAATTTCTGGAAATGATGGGTCTTTCTAAAACCACTTCTAGTTAACCAAAAGTTTCAGATTTGAAAATTTTTATTTTTCAAAACTGAATCTTTCAAAAACAACCACTTAGAAAGCATTTTTTACTTTTTATAAAAACGCGCTTGACGAAATGATGTTTATTTGTGTATACCCTTAACTTTTCTAGGTGGTGGCATAGCCAAGTGGTAAGGCAGAAGCCTGCAAAGCTTCCATCCCCCAGTTCGAATCTGGGTGCCACCTAATTATTTCTAATATCTTTGCCCTATTTCTCCTTCGTATCCCTTTTTTAAACGCTCATTTAAAATTAGAAAAATTTTTGTATGTTATATCTAGTTGCGACTCCCATCGGGCATTTATCAGACATAACTTTTAGAGCTATTGAGACACTTAAACTCTGCGATTATATTTTATGTGAAGACACACGGCATAGTCTTAGACTTCTTCAACATTACGCTATACACAAACCTCTTAAAAGTTATCATAAGTTTAACGAAACCGAAAAGTCTCAATCAATTTTGGATGATCTCCATGCTGGTAAAAATATTTGTTTGATCTCTGATGCAGGCACACCAGGAATTTCTGATCCAGGAACGCAATTAGTCCAACTTTGCATATCCAATCAAATTCCTGTTACAGCGATTCCAGGTCCATGCGCAGCGATCCAAGCTTTAAGTTGTTCAGGACTTCCAACAGATCATTTTCAATTTATTGGCTTTCTTCCCCGCAAAGAAGGAGAGCTAAAAAAATTTCTACTTTCACTTTTTACCTATACAGGGACAACTATCTGCTATGAATCTCCTCATCGTTTAATCGATACTTTAAAACTGTTTCACAGTTTACAACCTCATAGACAATTAGTTGTGGCAAGAGAATTGACAAAAAAGTTTGAAGAATTTGTCAGAGGAACAGCAGAAGAAATCTTCAAGAAATGGAAAGATAATGAGCCACGTGGTGAAATTGTCTTGATGATCGAACCTTTTTCTCAAACACAAGTCGATTGGAATCAATGGTCTCCCGAAGAACATGTTTCTTGGATGCAAGCAACATATTCACTTTCTCGCAAAGAAGCCATAAAAATGGTGGCCGATTTGCGTCAAGTATCTAAAAGAGACATCTACAATCTTTTTCACAATTGACAATCCAAGCTTGAGGTATTTTTAATCCTCGCATAAATTATTATTTAGTTCTATGGACTATAAACAACTCTTCAAAATATCCTCCTTTTATTATATTTAAAAAGAAGTTAAACTTAAGTCTAATCTCAGCCTAGAGATTCAATCTAGTATCGAAATGACTTTAACAATGTTCCATCCCTCATAAACTAAAGCTCGGCTTACTTAAGTTAATCGCTAACCAGAGATTCCTATGAAAGAATCGCAATCTAAATCTTATGATCAATTTCTTCACCCTTACGTTTTTATTCTAAAAGAAGGGAAAAAAATTCAAGATGATTTTCTCGATTATTCTTTGTTACTGCTACAAGTTAACTTAGCGGATGTGATTCCTTCTCCCAAACACGTATTTAAATCTAGCAAATCAACAACTCAGTTGCTAAAAAAGTAATTTCTCTCTTGCAAAATTCTCTTTTTTTCCCTAGCATCATTTCTCAATGATTAAACTTTTTTGCGTCATTTAAATGACTTGCAAGGTGAGAAATTGAAATCTTACTTTGAGCGAAAATTCGATAGATAAGAAATTTTAAAGAGGAGCTCATATGTCAATACCTAAAGAAATTATTTTTGAAGAGGAAGCACGGGAATTTCTTTTAAAGGGAATCAAGAAATTAGCAGACGTTGTTGCCTTCACCCTTGGCCCTAAAGGAAGAAATGTAGGTCTTGAAAAAAGTTGGGGGGCTCCCACAATCACAAACGACGGCGCAAGCATCATTCGAGATATCCAACTCGAAGACAAATACGAAAATATGGGCGTTGCAATGGCAAAAGAAGTCGTCCAAAAAATTAAAGAAAAGTGTGGAGATGGAACAACAAGTGGGGCTCTACTTTTAAGATCTTTAGTAGAGGCCGGTATAAAAAATATTTCTTCTGGAGCAAGTCCAATCGGAATTAAAAGAGGGATGGATAAAGCTGTTGAAGTTGTTGTAAAAGCGATTGAAAAGGCAGCTATTCCAGTTAAAACAAAACAAGAAACAAGAAACGTTGCTGTTGTTTCCGCTTCCGGTAATCAAGAAATTGGCGAGTTAATTGCAGAAGCGATGGAAAAAGTGAGTAATTCCGGCGCTATTACAATCGAAGAAGGAAAGGGTACCGAAACAAGTATAGAAGTTGTCAAAGGGATGAAATTTGATCGTGGTTATGTCAGTCCTTACTTTTGCACGAACCTCGAAAAAATGATTGTTGAAATGGATCAGGCTCAAATCCTCCTCGTTGATAAAAAAATTTCTAGTATTCATGAATTACTTCCTGTTCTTCAAGCTACGGCTGCATCAGGGCGCGAACTTTTAATCATTGCCGAAGATATTGACGGAGATGCATTGTCAACACTAGTCGTCAATAAACTTCGTGGTACTCTAAAAGTAGCTGCTGTTAAAGCTCCAGGGTTTGGCGATCGTCGTAAAGCAATGCTTCAAGATATTGCAACGTTAACAGCCGCTACGGTTATTTCTGAAGAAGTTGGCATTTCTTTAAAAGAAATTCCAGCAACAGCTTTAGGATCAGCAGAAAAAGTCACTGTCACAAAAGAATCAACAACGATTGTTGGTGGAACAGGAGCTCAAGAAGACATCGCTGCAAGAATTAAACAAATTGATGCCGAAATTAACTTGGCACAAAGTTCTTATGATAAAGAAAAACTAGAAGAGCGACGAGCTAAATTGAGTGGTGGCGTTGCTGTTATTCGAGTAGGTGCGGCAACAGAGACTGAAATGAAGCAGAAAAAACAAATGTTTGATGATAGCTTAAATTCAACAAAGGCTGCTTTAGAAGAAGGAATTGTCCCGGGTGGAGGAGTTGCTTTACTAAACGCAAGTAAAACATTGGGCCAACTAAAACTAGAAGGCGATGAAGCGATAGGAGCTAAAATTGTTTTGCAAGCTTGCGAAACACCTATTAAACAAATTGTGCAAAATACCGGTTTTGATGGAAGTGTCGTCTTAAATGAAGTCCTCAATTCTCCTGCCAATTTCGGATTTAATGCTTTAACTGAAAAAGTCGAAGACTTAATTGCCGCTGGCGTGATTGATCCTGCCAAAGTCATTAAAAATACGCTTACCTACGCAGCATCAACTGCCGGTATTGTGCTTCTTTCTGAAGCATTGATCGCAGATGCGGATGAAGAAGAAGAAGAAAACTCTACCAAATAAGTATAGTTTTGGGAGTTTGCAAAATCATTTTTTAGCAAACTCCCAAGACTTTATTCTTAGAACAGAAAATGTTCTAACAAGACTAACTTCTAATGATAGAAATGTGCTTTTGTTAATTTTTACGGTTGTGTCTTAGAGTTGATTTGTTCTTTAGCGGAATTCTTTGCATTCTCAGTTAACGTCAAAGATGGCTTGAGGCCTAAGCGAGTTGCTTTTAATTCTTCTTGACGATTATTTCGAATGATTTTCCTTTGAATATATCTAAGATGATGTGCTATATCCTTCATAATAAATACCTCCTAAAACTAATCAGTTTTTCAATCTAAAAGCTTGATCAAAAGTAGATAATAATCTGTCTACTATCAACGATTTTTTATTAAAAAATAATCATCCCCTTTTTAAATTTTCGATAATTTTAGAGTTAAAAGACTGCTTGCTCATTTAACTCTGCCTGTATTAGGTTAACATTTTTCTTTATTTTTTTACTTAAAACTATTACTAGAATTTATAAATATTTTCTCAATATCCTGGTTATAAATGGCTTATTACTTTTCTCTGACTGAAATAAGTGTCGATATCAATCAAACCACTCTGCTGTAGAATGATAAATACAATAGCAATGGGAGCAATCCAACGAATAAAGAAAATCCACGGGTGCCATAACCAACGCATGGTCGTACCAGAAGAAAACTCTTCTTTCGCTAATTCTTTATCTAAAACCCAACCCGTAAAAATAGACACTAATAACCCTCCAATAGGTAAAAACCAAAGAGTAACCAAATCATCAATAGTTTGAAAAAAAGTTTTTCCATAAATGGCGGGCCAGTTTGCAAATAACGTATTTGTATTAGATAATGCGCTAGGAATACCAAATATAAAACAACTAATCGACACAATTAAAACAGCTTTTTGACGTGACCAACCGAGTAAATCAGTAAAATTTGCTGTGACAACTTCGATTAAAGCGACAGCGGAAGTGAGTGCCGTAAACACAAATAACACGAAAAATGCGGTAGAAATAAAAAGAGCTCCCGGCAACTGAGCAAATAAAACCGGTAATGTTTTGAAGACAAGCCCAGGACCAGCTTCGGGTGCAAATCCAAAAGAAAAAATAATAGGGAAAATCATGAGGCCTGCCAATAAAGAAATTAATACAATCATGACACCTATGATCACTGCCGTTTTAGGGATATTGTCCCCTCTTCTCATATAGCTTCCGTAAGTCAACATGATCCCTTGACCTAAACTAAGCGTAAAAAAAGATAGCCCGAGAGCATCAATAGCAGCAGAGGGTTTAAAACGAGATAAATCTGGATAGAAAATAAAATTAACTCCTTCTCGAAATCCTGGAAGGGTGAAAGCATACACACACATAATTAAAAGAATAATTAATAAGCCAATCGTCATAAAGCGACTCCAATACTCAATCCCTTGACGAATGCCTCGATAAACAACGGCGGCTGTCAATGCCGTGAAGAGAAAATGCCAGAATAAAGTGATATCAGCTGAAGAAGCAAGGATGTCAAAAACCCCTGAAATTTCTTGGGCTGTCCGATCCTTGTAAAATTGACTGAGAGACATGAAAATGTAATTGAGTCCCCACCCAGCTAAAATACTATAAAAAGACATGATTAAAAAAGAGGAGGCAACCCCTAACCAACCCACAGTTTTCCAAGCAGCAGAGTTATTAGCTAAGCTTGCAAAAATGCCAACAGCTCCACGTTGGGCTTTTCGGCCCAAAATCAATTCCGCAATAAAAACTGGAACTCCAATAAAAAACGTGCATAAAATATAAATAAAAACAAAGAGCCCTCCACCATTTTCACCTGTGACATAAGGAAATTTCCATAACGTTCCGAGACCAATTGCCGATCCCGCTGCCGCAAGAATAAATCCTAAATGTGAACTCCAGTGCTCTCTTTGTTTTTGCATATTATTTGTCTCCGAATTAATGAATACAATTGATTTGGTATTAGGCGAAAAACGACGCCAAACAAATTTTAACTTGCTTGTGTGTTAGACGTAGATGGCGTCAGTGTCAAAAAGAAATGAAATGGTTGAAATAATTTTTTTAGCTGGAGAAAGGATAAAAAAATTTCTTCTTTTGGACATAACAATCTGTTAATCCTTTGAAAACGATTTTATCGATCTCTTATAAAAAAGTTATGCTTCAAATGAGTTAGTTAAACTAAGCATTTGAGGAATTTATCACAACGTAACTAAGTTGACAATAGTTATTTTTTCTTATACTATCTTAAATTTATTGAATAAGGATTGCTCATATTATTCTCCCTCTTTATCGAAGCCGCTGTTGTTTTAGAATCGTTTGTATTATCTTTCTCATTTTATTTTTTTTTGCAGGTATTCGACAAATGATTAAAAGAAAGGCTTTTAAACTATGTTAAAAATCATTAAAGAAGAAAATCCGTGGTATGCAGAAGGATTATCGTTTGAATGCACTGGATGCGGTCAATGCTGTACAGGCGCTCCTGGATATATTTGGGTCAATGAAGAAGAAATCAAACAAATCGCTTTTCATTTACATTTATCCATTCAAGAATTTGCAGATCATTATTTACGCTCTATTAATGGACGTTTTTCACTGCTTGAGAGGCCACAAACTTATGATTGTGTTTTTCTAAAAGATAAAAAATGTCAAATTTATTCCGTCCGTCCTACCCAATGTCGTACCTACCCTTGGTGGCCTCAAAACCTGAAAACAAAAAAAGATTGGAAAGAAGCTGCTAAATGGTGTGAAGGAATTTCGGAAACAGCTCCTGTTGTCTCCGTAGATAAAATTCGTGAGCAATTACAGAGACAACTGCGTGAAAATAACCAGCCATGACAAATAAAGTTTTAGCTATTGGATCTGGTCAAGAGGTAATGGATAAATCAACAGTCACTGTCAACTTAACTGTCGCTTTTTCCAATTGAGCCCTAAAGATAAGTTTATTAGGTGCCGATATTTATGCTCCCTCGATTCCCATTATGTTAAATCTCAAAAATTGAGCCCCTGCCTCAAAAAAGCAAAACAACCACATGACTAAGCTTATTCCCTTTACAAAATTTGGAATCAAAATTATTTCAATTGTTTTCCTCTGATTGAAGAAACCCAGATGCGTAATTTGGAGAAATTTTCTTCTTCCTTCTCCCTTAAAATAAAATGCTTTCAGAATTTTAGGGGGCAATTTAGATCTTTTATTAATTGATCTTCTTCCAGGCACAGCACAGGCAATTGCTTATTGTCCCTTTCATACGTATTATCCATGACGATCGCTTTTGTTGTAGCAACCTCTTAAGATGTAGCCATTTTAGTTGTAGTCAAAGCTATTAATGCGTTTGATCAATTAGAAATTCAGTTGTTGGAAAACATCGAAAATATGGCCGAGTTTACAGTTCCAGAAACAAGCCAAATTTATCCTATTTTGGTGAGATAAAAACAGAAAAATTAACAAGTTCCTTTTTTCAAATCCCTCCTTTTTTAGCCACTATTCCTTTAATTCCGCTATTCAAGAAATTAATGATAAAGGACGGTCCCCTTGCTTTTTATCCAGGCCATGTCAATCGAGTCTTTTTAGATTTAGCAAAACAAATTCACCTTCTTATCTAACCGATTGATAATTACTTTAATCCGTGACGGTAAACTCATTTTTTTTCAGAAAATCATCTCGAATACAAATTTAAGCCATGAATAATTTTTTATTGCATGCATTCTCAAGCTCTTTTATGGTGAAATTAAACTTACCTTATTGATTTAAACACTTAAAATGAGAATGATTCCATGGAACTCGCTGAAAAACCCCTTTTTGATTTAGTCACGCAGAAAAATGTTAATCTATGGCTAGAAGGTCAATATGATGTAGCTACAAAAGCAGAAATTAAGCAACTCCTTTTAGAAGACCCTAAACATATTGTTGATGCATTTTTTACGAATCTGACTTTTGGAACGGGAGGGCTCAGAGGAATCATGGGAGTTGGAACTAATCGGATGAACTTTTACACTGTCCGAGCCGCTACACAGGGATTAGCCAACTACATCAATAAGCAACCCAATGAAACTCAAAAAAAACGAGCGGTATTTATTGGTTACGACTCTCGTCATCACTCCAGAGAATTTGCTGAAGAGACTGCCAAAGTATTAGCAGCTAATAAAATTCACGTTTATCTGTTTAAAGATATTCGCCCCACCCCCCTTGTTTCTTTTGCTTGCCGTTATAAAAAATGTATAGCAGCTGTCATGATTACAGCTTCTCACAATCCTCCTGAATATAATGGTTATAAAGTTTATTGGTCTGATGGAGGACAGTTAGTGCCCCCTCATGACGATGGAGTCATTGCAGAAGCTTCAAAAATTGTCGATCCCAATCAGGTAAAAGTTTGTCATTCCCTTGACGATTTATTAATCGAAGAAATTGACAATGAAATTGATGAAGCCTATTTGAAGGCAATTCGTCCTCTTCAGCATTACCCTGAAATAAATCGAAAGCAAGGCAGTCAACTAAAAATTGCCTATACTAGTTTACACGGAACGGGAATTACGATGGCTCCCCTAGCCTTAAAGGAATGGGGATTTACCAATTATGTTTTTGTTGAACCTCAAGTCATTCCCGATGGTACCTTCCCAACTGTTCGATTTCCCAATCCAGAAGAACCAGCTGCCTTAAAACTCGGTATCGAATTAATGCTACAATCAAAATGTGATCTTTTAATCGCTAATGATCCAGATGCCGACAGAATGGGAATTGCTGTCCTTCACAAAGGAGAAGCTGTTTTATTAAATGGAAATCAAACTTGCGCCCTTCTTCTCGACCACGTCTGTGAGGCTTTAGCTAAACAAAAAAAACTTCCTGAAAAAGCTGCTTTTATTAAAACGATTGGAACCACAGAGCTTTTTCAAGCCATTTGTGATGCCTATGAGAGACCCTGCTTTAATGTATTAACAGGCTTTAAGTATATTGCTGAAAAAATTCATGAATGGGAATTATTCAAAGGAGGACACCAATTTATTTTTGGTGGAGAAGAGTCATACGGATATCTATTAGGGACTCACGCACGCGACAAAGATGCTATTATTTGTAGCGCGCTTATCTCCGAATTAGCTTTAAAAGCTAAATTAGAAGGAAAAACTTTGCTAGATAAACTTCATGACCTTTATCACAAATATGGGATTTATCAAGAAAAATTACTTTCAATTAACTTTGGCGAAACTAAAGAAGGAAAAGAGCAAATGTCTTTGGGAATGCAAAAACTTCGCTCTACACATCTGAAAAATATTTGCGGTATCCCTGTCATGGTGATTGAAGATTATTTATTATCCACCAAAATTTATTTAGAAACAAATCAAACAGATCCTATTACTCTGCCCATTTCAGACGTTCTTTTATACTGGCTCAAGGATGGCACAAAAGTGATGGTTCGTCCTTCAGGAACTGAACCTAAAGTTAAAATTTATTGTGGGCTTGTAGAAAAACAATTTACAACGATTGAACAAGGACTTGAAAAAAGTAAAACAAGATGTGATCAATTATTGAATTTTATGAAAACACATCTCATGTCTTAAAAAAAACTTTTTGAGAAGAAAAAATTTGCATGCCTCATTCATCGATCGATTAAACTATTGCTAATCTTTTTTCTTCTCAAATTGTTAATAAACATCTATTAGAAATTAAATAAAGCGAAATTCTTTTAAAAAAATCAATGGTAAATTTTTTTATTGTCACTTTATTGAATTTTTAAAATATATGTAATAATTATATTAAGTTCTTCCAGTTAAACCATATTAAATAAATCCCAAGTAACAGGTGTTCCCTTTGCAATAGATTGATTAATAGTCAATCCTATGATTTTATCAATTTCTTTTGGGGGTAACCCTTTATTGGGCCTAACTGATCGAATGTGGTGCAGCTGTATTTTTTCTCCTTGCTCAAGGTCTTCCACAAAATAGAGAGAAGGGCGATGAGAATGCGTGGTTTGTTCGACGGCAAGAGGCCCATAGTGAATCTGACCTAACGCTTCCCAAGCATTTTTTGATTCGTTAACTAAGAGTTTTAACTCTTCCGGCTCCAAAGAAAAAACACTGTCAACTCCTCCTTCTTTTCGAGAAAGAGTTAAATGTTTTTCTATAAGGCAACATCCAAAAGCTAAACTTGCGATAGAAGCACCTATTCCTAAAGTATGATCTGACAATCCTACCAGTACTTGAAAATTTTCGCTCATGTGAAAAATTGTACGTAAATGCATATCTATTGATTTCGCAGGATAGGCAGCTGTGCATTTGAGTAAAATTAAATCTTGGCAACCAGCTTGTCTGGCTACATTCACAGCTTCAGTGATTTCTTCTAAATTGGCACCCCCTGTTGATAAAAGCATAGGTTTACCAAGTGAAGCAACTTTTTGAATTAAAGGTAAATCGACGATTTCGGGAGAAGCAATTTTATAACAAGGGACATCTAACGCTTCCAAAAAATCTATTGCACTTTCATCAAAAGGTGTACTAAAAGCAACCAATCCTAAAACTTTGCATTTTTCAAAAATAGGTTGATGCCATTCCCAAGGCATATGAGCTTCTTGGTAAAGATCATAGAGATACCGTCCAGTCCACAAACTCGATTTTTCTTCGATTAAAAATTCAGGACGCCGAACATTTAAGGTAATAGTATCCGGTGTGTAAGTTTGTAATTTGACAGCATGAGCTCCAGCTCGCGCAGCTTCTTCAACAAGTTTTAAAGCCCGTTCAAGTGAACCGTTATGATTGCCGGATAATTCAGCGATAATAAACGGGGGATGCTCAGGTCCAATTTTTTTAGATCCAATTGAAATATCCATGTCGAACCTTAATGAGGCTTAGAACTTTTTTTATTGGGATAAGGGCGTCTTTTTCGAGGTTTAGCAGCTTCCTGTTTTTCAGGTGGTGGGCATCCGATCCAACGAGGCTCCTGTTTAATCTGTTTTAGAATAGCATTTAAATATGGTAGCTCCCTAGAAGTCACCAAAGAAATAACTACTCCAGTTTTCCCATATCGCCCTGTTCTTCCAGATCGATGCACATAAACATCAGATTCATGAGAAAGTTGGTAAATAAAAACATGGCTCACTTTAGAAAAATCCAAACCTCTGGCAACAATATCCGTTGCAACGAGCAGCCGAATCTTACCTGTCCGAAACTTATTTGTCACAATAGTGCGAATATCTTGATTTAATCCCGCATGTAAAAAATCTACTCCATCTAAATGAGACTGTAAAGTACGACACACTTTTTCTACTTGAAACCGCGACTGACAGAAAATAATAGCTTGCGTGGGATTATTCTCTTTAATGAGTTTGATAAGCTCATGGTCTCTTTGATGCGCCAAGCAATAAACAAAGCAATGCTCTAATAGATGGGGGCTTGCTTGTTCTAAAATTAAATTCACCTCTTGAGGATCTTTCATGTGATGCTTAGCTAAACGTTGAATCGCAGCTGGCATCGTTGCTGAAAACAATAATGTTTGATGAGAGTGGTTTAAGCATTGAATAATAAAAACAAGATCATCGTAAAATCCCATGCTTAACATTTCATCAGCTTCATCTAGTATCAAGGTTTCCACATGAGACAAATCAATTTGTCGCGAATAAATAAAGTCAATTAAACGTCCAGGAGTGGCTACTAAGACTTGTACACCATGTTTAAGTTTAGATTGCTGTAAAGCTGAATCTTCTCCCCCAAAAATTGCGAACGCTTTAACTCCTTTATATTTCCCAATTTTTTGTGTTTCTGTTGCATATTGCAAGGCTAATTCTCTTGTTGGGACAATGATCAGGGCTTGAATATCTGTCAGTTCCGTATTTACACGATTACAAATCGGAATAGCACAAGTGGCTGTTTTTCCAGAACCTGTTTGTGAAAGAGCGATAAGATCTTGTTTTTTTTGGATCAGTGGAATAGCCTCTGTTTGAATTCGAGAAGGCTCTTTAAAATTCATTTTATCTAGTGCTTTTAAAATTAATGGATCTAAATTAAAAGTTATAAATCCATTGGGCTCTTGAGGAAGCAATTCTACATCTATTTGTTCTTGCATGAGGGTAATCTAATGACGTTGCGCGGAGCAATACGTTCCGCAATGTTGTTTTTAATGATAGCAGTGACGATTTTTTTCGGAATCAAATAAGAAAGCCAGGTTAATAACCGGTATTTCCAATCAATAATTGTTAAAGGAGTTAAGCTTTCAATTTGTTTCCAAATTGCACGAGCTACAAATTTGGAAGACATGACCGCAGTAAATTTTCTTGTACGCGTCATTCCAGCATTTTGGCTAAATTCTGTTTTAACCATTCCTGGACACGCAACCAACACGCGAATTCCAAGCGGTTTTAATTCTTCATCTAAACTTTGTGAAAACTGATTAATAAATGCCTTAGTGGCGGCATAAACAGCCATATTAGGCGCTACCTGAAAAGAAATAGCCGAGGATACATTTAAAATAACGCCTTGCTTAACCTGAGAAATTAAAGCTCTTGCTCCTTCCAAACTAAGTTGCAAAACTGCATTGACATTTACATCAACAATATGCTTTTGCTGTACAGTAGAATACGAAAGAGCTTCTCCATATAGACCAAAACCAGCATTATTAATAATAATATCGGGACAATGCTTATGAATTAAGTCAATGATTGTTTTGACACCTTCTTCCTGAGAAAGGTCGGCTGCCACTGCTTGAACAATCAAAGAACCAAATGTGTCCGTCAGTTTTTTTAATTCTTCTTGATTTCTACCCGTAATGAGTAATTTTAGTTCTTTTTGAGCCGCTAGATGAACAAGAGCTTGCCCAATTCCAGCTGTTGCGCCCGTAATAAGGACCAAACGTTGTTTCATCATCAAGCCCCCGCTTCTCGACACGCTAAAAGTTTTTTTTCTGGCGCAGGGTATTTAATGCGTGAATGACCTGCTGCTAATAAAGTTTTCACTAAAGCTTTTTTCACTGTATAGAGTTCTTCAAATGTCAATAAACATTGATCAAATTGTCCATCATCAACTTTTTCTCGAACTAAACGATCAACTAATCCCATCAAAGAGTCTTCATTTACTTTATCAAGTGAACGAGAAGCCGCTTCAAAAGAGTCAGCAATCATAATAATCCCTGATTCTTTACTTCTAGGTGTAGGGCCTGCATAACGAAATTCTCTCTCATCCACTAAATTCTTATCCCCACCCATTTTTTCAACTTGCTTGCGATAAAAATAATAAACAAGTGTTGTTCCATGGTGTTCTTTGATAATATCAATAATCGGCTCTGGAAGTCCCGCTTCTCTTGCTAATGAAACGCCTTCTGGAACATGCGCCATAATGACTTGAGCAGATTCTTGGGGTGTGAGAAGTTGATGAATATTTACTTCACCAAATTGATTTTCTGTAAAATATTGAGAAGTCGCCATTTTACCCACGTCATGATAGAGAGTTGCCACACGGCAAAATAGCCCATTTGCCCCTATAGAAAGAGCCGCTGCCTCTGCTAAATTTCCCACAACAACCGAATGTTGATAGGTTCCTGGAGCTTCGATTGTCAACCTTCTCAATAAATCATTATTGGGATTCATATATTCCATCAATGTCACATCGGTCATAATCCTGAATCCAGATTCCAGTAAAGGAAGTAATCCCACGCCTAAAACAGCCGTGAAGAGCATAAAGAAACAAGCACTCAGAATATCTGCTACCATAGAAAAATGGCCAATGCTGTTGTTATACAAATGCGAGGCTAAAATGGCAATTACGCAACAGATCCAAGCATTTAAACAAACAACAAAAATTTCTTTTCTCCGTCTAAGTGAATGGACACTCAAAATAGCAACTAAACCGGCCGTTAAATTTAAAAGAAGAAACCCTTCCCAGTCAAATGCCAAGGAAATTGAAGACACCACAGAAAGAAAACCTGCTGAAAATGCAGCAACCGCTGGATTAATTAAACTACATATCAAGATCGCTGCCAACGGAATAAAAAGTGGGTAACGAATTGTATCAATTAAGTTGTTTTTGGAATTTAAAAGAAAAAACTCGGTAAATTTTGATAAGATGAGTGTTAAAACTAAAATCGTCACCAACAGAAATATTTTTCGATTGGATTTTAAAATACGAGGCTGATTCGTTTGAAAATAAGATAGGAAAATTCCTATAAATAAGACTGTAAAAATCAAAGAGCCTAACATTGTAAAAGGATTAGAAAGGTTACGGCGAGTTCCCAACGCGCTTTTCATCGATTGAAGCATGGCAATATGTCTGGATGTGACTTTTTCACCTTGATCAATGATCCGATTTCCCGCATTCACATGCGTATATTTATCAGGAACAAAACTCTGAATTTTTTTTCTCAATTGTCTTTGAGCTGGAATATCTTCTTCGATGTGCCAATGACTATGTTTAAAAAATTCAATCGTTAAAGCGGATACGAGGGGTTCATACTGACTGAGAGGTAAATCTTTGGCTTGAATCTTTTCCCAAATAGATTCAGGAAGGACAGTTTGGTCTATAAGAGTATTTGGAGTATATATCTGATATTGATTGGTAGGAATTCCTAAAGATTTCATACGGTCCAAAGTCCGCGCATCGGTAAAACGCATTTCAACAAGAGCTTGCTCTATTTTCTCTGTTGCTTGATAAAGTTCATCAAACTGCCCGTTTTCTGTGTGCTTATGCCAAGCTTGGTTATATAGTAAAAAGTTTTCAAATTCGATTCGTTTTCGACGAATATCATTTTGAGAAAGTCGATAAATTTTTCCAACATCTCTGATAGAGTCTTGCTTCAAAATGATAGTCGCTTCTTCATCAGGGAAATCGAAATTTACTTGAGAGACAATATAACGAGGAGCAATACTGCCAAGTTCGAGCATTTCTACTCGAACTTCTCGGAAATGCAAAAATGAAAACAAACTAAAAGCAAACAAGCAAATAATCAAATAACGGATGATCTTGCTTTTATCAAAAAAACCTTGCTCACCAGAAAACTTTAATTCTTGCTGATTCTCAAAAATACTGTTTCTATCAGGCATTTTTGTTAAAACCTACACTATTTTTCATAGTTTTACCATAACACATCCTTGAATTGGCATATAGTAAAAACCCGACTTCGCCATTCGAATTCCCTTAAATAGGGAACTCAAAAAATGAATTTATGTGTCAATTTTTATGGAATCCGCTATATATAAAAGCATTTAAAAATTGGAATAACGACTATCGATTCAATAAACTCCAGATTGAAGCAAAGTCTTAAAAAATCCTAAATGCTGTCATCATGCCAAATTCCTTTTCGAAAACCATGACTATTTTCTTTCCTCTTTTAGCGGTTCTTTTATTTACTCTCTGGTCTACTCCAATCGATTTAGCGGTCTCTCAATATTTTTATCACCAAGGTGAATTTGATTCTTCTCCTACCACTCTTTGGATTTATCATTATGCAATTTTTCCTGCTTGGATTGTTGTAGGATTAGCAATTTGTGGAAGCGTAGCCTCAATTTTCTTACCTCGATTGAAATTCTTTCGGCCCGCTTTTCTTTATTTGATTCTTGTACTGGCAATCGGATCGGGAATTTTTGTGCATGCCATTTTTAAAGACCATTGGGGAAGACCACGACCCAAACAAATCATTGAATTCGGGGGTGCTCAATCATTTTTGCCTTATTATAAGCCTCGCTTCAATCATTCATTTGAACCTTCTAAATCCTTTCCTTGCGGACACTGCTCTGTCGGATTTTATTTTTTTAGTTTTTTATGGCTAGGTAAGCATTATCGAAGCTATTTTCTTTACATTCTTGGTTTATTTTTAACAATAAGCTTGGGAGGTGCTCTCAGTTATGCTCGCTTAGCACAAGGAGGACACTTTTTTTCTGATGTGATTTTTTCTGCATTAATTATGTGGTTGACATCGATTGGGTGTTATCAAATGATCTTTAAAAGCAGCTATTCACCATGAAAGGATTGACACCCAAACAACAAGCTATTTTGCAATTTATTCAACAATTTATCGATACTCATCAATATTCACCAAGTTACAGAGAGATTATGAAACACTTTTCTCTTGCTTCCCCGGCTTCCGTTCATAAACACATTCAATCTTTGCAACGCAAAGGAGTGCTAGCAGCCGAAAAAAAATGCAGTCGTTCTCTCATCCCTACTCATCCTCCCGCTTCACTAACTTTTTCAGCTGAAGTGTTACTCCCTCTTATTGGCAATATCATGGCTGGCTATCCCATTGAGATGTTTATGCGACCCCAAACCATTGCTGTTCCATCCACTTTTGTACATCATTTAAATAATACTTATATTTTACGCGTTCAGGGTAATAGCCTGTTAGAAGAGCTCATTCAAGACGGAGACCTTTTGGTTGTTGAAGCAAGGTCTACTGTTCAGCCAGGAGAAATTATCATCGGCGCAATTAATCATCATGACACCGTTGTTAAACGTTATTATCCTGAAGGGCAATACATTCGTTTAGAAAGCATTCATATCAATCATTCCTCTTTAACACTCCGTCACGATCACCTAGCTATACAAGGGGTATTAACAAATCTCATACGTTTTTATTGTTAATTAAATTTCTAAATTTTCATTGATCAAAAAAACTATTTAAATTGAAATTTGATGCAAATATTATTTGCAAGGATTGTGCAATATTTATTGTCGAATAATGTCTTTGATAACATTCTAAACAAACTATTTTGTGAAAAAATAAACTGGAAAAAATCCCAATTCACTCTTCAACCTCATCCAATTCCTCGGGTTCCGGCTCAAATTCCTCTAAAGTTTTAGACCGTCTTCCTGCTACAACACGAAACATTGCTAAGGTCAAAGCCAATAAAATATATCCCCAGGAAAGAACCGTACATGCTAAGGCAAAATGATGAAGGATACCATAGAAGACCAAAACAGCTGCAAGTACTGTGAAAAAAACAAGGCGAAAAGAAGAAACTTTTATTTCTAAACTTTTGACACTAGGGAATTTCCAGCGACTTACCATGCAATATCCTAATAGCATTAACATCACAGATAAAATCCAGGTTTGGCTGTGGGTAGGAAATTGTTTTACCCACTCAAAACTGGGATTAAACAAGAAAAAATTAAGAGAAACTGCCGCTGCCGCTGCCGCAGGAATTGGAAGTCCTGTAAAATGCTTCTTATGCGCAACAGCCAATTCAACATTATTTTTTGTAGCTAATGCTGCCACATTAAACCTAACTAAACGAAGAACTCCACAAAGTGAAAAGACAATTGCAGACATGGTAACTAAAAAAGATAATTTTGTACTGGGATCAACAGAAAGACTTTTTAAAATAATTACAGAAGGGGCCACCCCAAAAGAAATGGCATCAGCCAATGTATCAAATACTACCCCAAAATCACTTTCCGCTTTGATAACACGAGCGACTGCTCCATCCATCAAATCGGCAAACGCAGCTAAAAGCAATATAGCTGTCACAGCGGTTAAAATTTGTGGGGTCACTTCTCCTACCCCCGTCATATTCATTTTAAAGATGACAAAGAGTCCACAAGAAAGACCAAAAGCGGTAATGACATTAGGTAAAAAATAAATTTTCTTCCGTTGAAGAGAATGCATATCGGTTAATCACTCCAAAAGTTAAATGAGAGAATTTGTAAATAACATACCTGACAATCTTATTTTAAACCAAACCTTGAAGAATTCTTTAATCAACAATATAATTTTTATTTGACTTTTTATGCTATTTAATTAACCTGAGCAAAAGTAGTTATTCAATATAAATTAACTAAAGGAGGTCTTATGTTAAGGTGGGCTATAACCTTTTTAATTATTGCAATTATTGCAGCCATATTTGGTTTTGGTGGAATCGCAGCCACAGCCACTGGTATCGCACAAATCTTGTTTTACGTTTTTATTGTGTTATTCTTAATTTCACTTCTATTTAGCTTACTTGGTCGTAAAGGACCTACTCCGCCTATTTAAATCATTCATTTCATCTGTGGCAATGATTAAATGGATTATCCTTCGAGTTTGAAAGTTTTCTTTATGAAAGATTAACTTTCAAACTCAGGATGCAGCAGAAAGACTTTAATCCATTTCAGCTCAAATTTCGATTTATCAACGCTAATTGATTGAATTTGCGGGAGAAATAAAGTAAAAAAATGGTAAGATTTATTAAACTTTTTCCCCATCGAAAAGTCTAGAAGTCTGACGAATTTTACAAAAAATTCATTCTTCTCTAAAAAATAAGTATAAAGTTAACCAACATTCATTTTGTTTACATACCGCTTATTTTGACAAATAAGACAAAATGAACTTTTAGCAGATAGCAAAAATATGCTTATCTAAAATTTTTATAAGTGAATTCTTTTTTTTTAAAATTGTAAGGTTATTTATTCATGATCTCTAAACGCTCTCGACTTAACGCTGTAGGTCAAATTTATCATCAATTTGAACTAGTTAAAGCTGTAGAAATTCCAGAACTTCAATGTTTTCTTAGAGAGCTTGTGCACCAACCCACAGGTGCGATGATTATGCATATTGAAAATGAAGATCCAGAAAACTTATTTTGCTTATCCTTTAAAACATTACCGGAAGATTCAAGCGGAGTTGCTCACATCTTAGAACATACTGTTTTATGTGGATCCGAAAAATTTCCCGTTAAAGATCCTTTTTTTGCCATGAATCGAAGAAGTTTAAATACCTTCATGAACGCTTTAACAGGGGCCGATTTTACCTGTTACCCAGCCGCCTCTCAAGTTCATAAAGATTTTTATAACTTATTGGAAGTGTATTTAGATGCCGTCTTTCATCCTCATTTAAATGAATTAAGCTTTTTGCAAGAAGGACATCGGCTTGAATTTGCAATTCCTAATGATCCCTCATCTCCTTTACAACATAAAGGGATTGTTTTTAATGAAATGAAAGGGGCTCTTTCTTCTTCAAGTGCCAGATTAATTGAAGCAATTAATGCTAACCTTTTTCCAGATATTACTTATGGCGTCAATTCTGGAGGGGATCCTGAGGCCATCACTAAATTAACCTACGCACAACTCAAAGAATTTTACCAAAAGTTTTATCATCCAAGCCGTTGCCTGTTCTTTTTTTATGGAAATATGCCATTAGAAGAACATTTAGATTTTATTGCCAAACATACACTTAATCAAGCCACACGAGCTACTCCTCTTCCTCCTATTCCCCTGCAACCTCGATTTCTCCAACCAAAATCTGTGAAACTTTCTTATCCCATTGCTTCTGAAGAAGAAACGACAAATAAAACTATGTTGGCCTTTGCTTGGCTGACTTGTCATATTTTGGAACAAGAAGAAACACTTGCTTTAAATATCCTTGAACTCATTTTAATGGATAATGACGCCTCCCTCCTTAAAAAAGTCTTGTTGCAATCTGGATGGTGTAAGCAAGCCAACTCGTTTATTGATGTAGAAGTGAATGAAATTCCTTGGGGAATTATTCTTAAAGGCTGTCAAGCAGATAAAGCAGAAGATCTTCAAAAACTCATTAAAGACACGTTGCAAGAAATCATTAAAAATGGGATCCCTATTCAGATGATTGAAAATGCCATTCATCAACTTGAGTTTTATCGTAGCGAAATTACTGGAGATCATGCCCCTTTTGGCTTGTCTTTATTTATGCGTTCTGGACTTTTAAAACAGCATGGCGTTGATCCTGAACAAGGATTAAGAATTCATTCTCTTTTTGATCAGGTACGCAAACGTACTTTGTCTGATTCTTTCTATTTTACAAAGCTCATTCAGAAACATTTAATTGATAATCCCCATTTCGTTCAGATTGTTATGACACCTGACCAAACATTAGAAATGAGAGAAAATGAAAAAGAAAAAAAACATTTGAAAATAATTAAAAACTCACTATCGGAAAAACTCACTCAGGAGTTAATTCATAAAGCTGAATTGCTTGCCTCTTTTCAAAAAATGCAAGAAGAAGAAAGCTTGGATGTTTTACCAAAGGTTTGCATTCAAGACATCCCCTTAGCGGCGAGGAACTATTCTTTAAAAGAAGAAAAGATAGGGGCACTAACAGTTTTTCATCACGCTATCTTTACAAATGATATCGTCTATGCGGACCTCGTCTATGATTTACCAACCTTATCAGAAAAAGATCTTCCTTATTTGCGTCTTCTAACTGTTGTTTTAACACAAATTGGCTGTGGAAAAAGAAGCTACGCAGAAAACTTGGAATATATCCAAGGAAATACAGGAGGAATTGCAGCAGGAATTAGCCTAAATTTACAAGCAGAAAATGAGGCTTGTTTTTCCCCAACATTTCATTTACGTGGAAAAGCTTTATACCGAAAATCCTCTAAGCTTTTCGCACTTATGCATGAAACAATGGCATCAGCTAAAATCGATAGCTTAGAGAGATTAAAAGAAATTCTTTTCAAACATTTCACTGCGATGGAAAGTCGTTTAAATCAAAGTGGTTTAAAATATGCCATTAATTTAGCTGCGAGTGGTTTAAACATCGCTTCTAAAGTTGCCAATGATTTGTATGGGCTCAATTATTATGTAAAAATTCGAGAACTCGTTAAAGATTTTGACAAACAAGGTCCTTATATTTTAGCTAAACTTCAAGATCTCCAGGAAAAAGTGACTTGTTTGGATAACCCTCATTTGGTGTTAAGTTGTGATTCTACCTTTTATGATGAACTAAAAGGTCATGGATTTTATGGATTAAAAGATATTGATACACGCCCCTTTCATCCTTGGCATAGTCATTTTCCCTTATCAGACGTCCCCTCTCAAGGAAAAATCATTGCCTCTCCTGTTGCATTTATTGGCCAAGTATTTCCAACCGTCTCTTACGTCCACCCAGATGCTCCCGCCCTCACTATTGCGGCATTTTTATTTGACAATTTAACCCTTCACACAAAAATTCGGGAACAAGGAGGAGCGTACGGAGGTGGGGCTGTTAGTAATCCTCTTTCAGGAAATTTTTATTTTTACTCCTACCGAGATCCAAACATTTTTACGACCCTCAAAGCTTTTGAACAAGCTGTGGAAGCTGTTTTAAAAGGAGAGTTTGATGAAGTAGATTTAGAAGAAGCTAAATTTGAGATGATACAAACTTTGGATACTCCAATTTCTCCAGGCAGTCAAGCAGAACTGACCTATGGCTGGTTAAGAGAAGGTAAAACATTAGCTATTCGCCAAGCATTCCGTACTAAACTATTAAATTTGACCAAAGAAAATGTGATCGAAGCTGTTCAAAGAATTATTGCTCCGCAAATGGATAAAGGCTCAACAGTCGTTTTTGCCGGCAAAGAATTGCTAGAAAGACAGAATGAAGAATTAAAAAAAGCCGGGCTTTCACCACTAGTTATTGAAGGAATTTAAATTTTAAAATCATCGATGCTAACAATCAGCATCGATGAAAGCAATTCTAGAGATCTTTAACTATTTCTAAAGGCAAATTTTAAATTGTTAAATATTGACCAACAAGGTCCATACCTCTTTGCTCACGCACACTTATACTTAAAAAGAGTTTTTCTAATTTTCTAGAAATTTTCAAGTTTGTTTAGCCCTTTTAAAATCATTTCAACCACCATAAAACTCACAATTACTATTTCTATTCACCTAATATCCACAGCATGGCAGTGAACTAGATCTTTTTTATCAGCACATTCCAGTCTAACTATTTTGCTTTGCACAAGTATCTCTTTTAACTCTTTTAATTGTTTAATTCACATTGAACTTAATCATCCTTGATCATGTTTTAATCTGGAAATAGTAAAATGGCTTTGGTTTTGTCAAGAATACTAAGTGGGCAAACACACCTGTTACTTTGAAAGCGACAAAATTGGCATGAATACACGAATTAAAAAGACTGGAATGGAACTTAATATTCATGAATAAACTTGCCTCTTAACGAGCCAGTAAAATCAATGAAATCGGTGCCTAGAAAATTTTGCGTAGGACAAACAGAAAAATTGATTTTTAAGGGCTTTTCCTCAAAAATTACCGCTTTGGTTTTTGCTTTTAAAACTTTAGAAAATGCTTCTAATTTAGGTTTATCTCTCACTAGGATTTTTAAAAAGTTAAAGATCTTGTATTTAAACTTTATCGACCTCTAGTTATTTTTAAGAATTTTTGATTGATAAGAATATTTTTTATTTAACTACCATTGAAATAATAGTTATTTATATATTATAAT
>NZ_BCPZ01000156.1:0-91189 GCF_001950615.1 Candidatus Protochlamydia sp. W-9 | reverse complement strand
AATTTGAAAGCCTGTCTTTGGCTCAATCGATGATTTTCTATCATCCATTTAGCACAAAGTCGCTTAGCAGCTGGGCTTACCACTTTTTTGACAAGACATCCTTTAAAGCCACAATGTCTAAAGCTTGGTCAGCAACAAATCTTTTAAGCTTGGTATTTTCAGATTCAAGGTTCCTTAATCGTTGAGCTTCGGAAACATCCATCCCACTAAACTTTGCTTTCCATTTAAATAACAAGCTGTGCTGACTCCGTGCTTGCAACAAACTTCTGCAAGAGGTATTCCAGAGCCACCTTCTTTTAGGATTTTAATGATTTGTTCTTCTGTGAATCTTTACTTCATACTGTTTTCCTTTTTTTAAAGGATAGCATGATTTTCTACTTTCTGTTGGACCTTTTTTGCGGGGCAATGTCAGATTTAAATTACATCTAATGAGCTTTTGTAGGTGTCTTGAAAACTCGCGTGTTTATATTCGAGATTATTTTTCTCTAATAAGCTACCTTAATATTTGATTAATATTGCTTACATCCTAGTGTCGTTTCGCAGGGAAAAAGAACTCGAATTCGGCATCGACCATTTAAACTGATTGTTCAAGGGCATGATAAGCCAGATTCAAATGATCAATTAAATCAGAGGCAATCATTCCTCTTTCTGTCAGTCTTTTGCTTTTAGCTATATCACCAGCTAAGCCATGTAAAAACACTCCTAAAAGAGCTGCTTGATGGCTTTCCAAGCCTTGAGAAAGAAAAGAAGCGATAATTCCTGTTAAAACATCCCCACTTCCAGCCGTTGCCATTCCACAATTGCCTGTTGGGTTAACATAAATCGGTTGATTAGGATGAAAAATAAATGTTGGAGCTCCCTTTAAAATGAGAGTGATGTCACGTTGCTCTGCATATTGCTGACATTTTTTAAGGATGTTTTCGTTTAATATTAGGTGAGAGGTTTCTTGTAGTAACTTTTGCATTTCTCCCGTATGCGGAGTAAAAATAGTTCGTTTCGGAAGTAAAAAGGGAGTTTTTGTGTATAAAGTCAGAGCGTCAGCATCTAGAACACAAGAAGCGTTTAAATGAGGTAAACAACTTCTTAGTAAATGATCGATGGGTTGTGTAAGACCAAGACCCGGTCCGACAAAAATGGCCTTAGCTTTTTGAAGTTCCTGTAAAACTTTTTGAGTGTCTCCCAATGCATAAGGCGTTTTAATTAACTCATAAGGACTATTATTTAATTCACATCGCATGTCTTCAGGATATAACAGATGTACCATGCCACTTCCAGCTCTTAAAGCAGCCAAAGAAGGCAGCAATGCGGCGCCAGGCATAGAGCGCGAACCTGCTAAACCCATGACATAACCTGCTTGATATTTATGCCGATTACGTACAAGTTTGGGTAATAAATTTTTAATGAAAGACTTTGTTAATAAAACAAAACTAGCATTTTCTTTTGAAAATATGTTGGGTGGCAAACCAAAATCTACGAATTTTAATTGACCAACTACATTCCATCCCTGTTGTAAAAAAAATCCTGTTTTGGGGAAGCCAAGACATAGTGTTTCATTCGCTCGAATGGCTAAACCATTTATTTCTCCTGTGGATCCATTCAATCCTGAAGGAATATCAATTGATAAAATAGGAACATGACTTTGATTGGCTTTTTCAATTAATTTTATATAAGGCTCTTGAATTTTTCCTTTGAATCCTGTTCCAAATAAACCGTCGATTAGAAGCTGGTTTGAGTCAAATTGGATTTGCTGAGAAATCGTTCCGCCAAGGTTTTCAAAACGCAGCGCATTTTTTTTACAGAGTTCAGAACAATTTTCTAAAGATTCTAATTGAATAGCTGAGACACTATATCCATAATTTAATAAATAACAACCTGCTACGTAGGCATCTCCGCCATTATTGCCTTTCCCACAAAGAAGTACAATGTGATTGATGAGAGGATGTTTAAGAATAAATTCTTTAATAGCAAGCGCAATCCCATATCCAGCTTTTTCCATAAAATCTGATGCGCTAAGTCCCTGCTTAATAGCTGATTTTTCTAATTCCGATACCGCTTGGGCTGATAAGACTTGCATAATTTTATAAATGCTCTTCTTTGATCGTTCTTTTCATTAATGTACTCACAGCTTCAATAGGTTTAATAGTCCCTTGAATAATATTATAAACAGCTTCAGAAATTGGCATGATAATTTTATGTTGTTTACTTAATTGCAATGCTGAAACACACGTATAAGCTCCTTCTACAACCATACCAATTCGATTTCTTGCTTGTTCTGTGGATAGCCCTTGGGCTAAAAGTGTACCAAATCGAAAATTGCGACTAATAGGCGAACTACAAGTCACACATAAGTCACCCATTCCTGCTAGCCCATTTAATGTTTCTGCTTTACAACCACATGCCACGGATAATTTTCGAATTTCGTGCAGACCTCGCGTCATTAAAGCTGCTTTGGAGCTGCATCCCAATGCTAGACCATCGGAAATCCCACAAGCAATGCCAATAATATTTTTTAAAGCTCCTCCAAATGCGACTCCTAAAATATCAGTGTTAGGATAGACTCGAAAAGTGGGAGTCATAAATGTTTCACAAATCTCTTGGATGACTTCGGCCGTGTAACCCGTTCCAACGACAGAAGTTGGGAGTTCACGAATGACTTCTTGTGCAAAACTAGGACCGCTTAAAAAACCTATTAATGCTCTAAACTCTTCACCTAAAACTTCAATAACGACTTCTGGTAGGATCATTCCTGTATCTTGCTCAATCCCTTTGGAAGTAATGACAATAGGGCAATTAGGTAATCCTAAAGAGCGGACTTGTTCAAATACAGAGCGTAAACCTGCAGAGGTAACTGATTCAACAATCATATCCACATCTTTTAAAGCTTCAGACATATCAGTTGTGAAAGTCATTTCTCCTTTTGATAGATGACCTGCTAAAAGAGGGTGTTCTCTCGTATCCGTTAAATGTTTTGCTAATTCAGGTTTTGTTGTCCAACAGACAACTTTATGCCCCTTTGAAGCTAGTAAAGAAGCTAGGCAATAACCCCAAGCCCCTAATCCAAGGTAGCCAATTTTTTTCATACCAATCCTTTCGATGTCATCTTGATTTCCGAGAAAAAAGATCTCTCATTTTATTTTATAAAGATTTGAATTTCTGACTGTTCAATCTGCTAACAAGCAAAATGAAATCAAAACTCTTATTAATCTGAAGTTTTGGTTATTAAATGATCTTCAAACTTTTCCATTATCTTTTAGTTTGATTTTACAAATTTATTATTACCATAACACGCCATAGAATTACCGCAAAGTTGTTAGGATTTTTCGACGTCTTGATAGGAAAAATGTTTTAATCTTGCTTCGAAAACTTTTTCCCATCGCTCCATTTGAGTTGGAGCATCAATAGTAATGGGTGGAATTTTGGGAAAAGGGTCTTTTTTTTCTTTAGGCTTTCTGGATTTTGAAGGCGTTTTTTTGTCCAATATCAGTTCTTTTTTTAGAAGTTTTTGATACTCGTTTTCAAAAATTTGCTGATAATAACCAGTTGAACCTTCAATTTTTTGATCGACTTTAGGATTAGGAAGATTAGAAGGAATTGAAGTTTTTGGAGAAGTAACTGGATTAAAAAATTTAGAGCGATTTGTCAGTTTCTTTAGTTTATTTTTATAAGCTTTATTTAACCATTGAATAAAATTTTCTACGCTTTCTGTTTGAGCCTGTTTATTTCGGGCTAACTTCGCCAGTTTTTTATCTGAAGTAATGATAATTTCTTGTTGAGGTTGAGAAGAATATTTAAGAGCATCTAAAATAAATTCATCTGCTGTTTCTCCCTGGGCGGTGAATAAAATTTCAACGTTATTAAAGTGGGAACGTGTTCCTTCTCCTTCTTGAAAAGTTCCATCAAACACAATTGAAACATCTATTTTGAGTATAGAAATTTTTTTATCCAAATCTAAAATAAATTGCTCCCGAGAACTTTGCAAATTTTCATAAGCATGAACTAGTCTAAAAAGGAAATTGTATCCATCAATATAATAATGCATTTATTTAATCCCGAAGATTTTCTAAAAATGCAGAGAGTCGTTCAAAAGCTTTTCTTCTATGAGAAATACGGTTTTTAACGGCTTCGTCGATCTCGGCAAAAGTTTTTTCGTAATCGTTTTTTACAAATAACGAGTCATATCCAAATCCATTTCGTCCTCTAGCTTCATTGAGAATAAACCCTTCACAAATTCCCTGAACGCACTTTTGTAAACCAATTGGAGAAGACAACGCTAAACAACATTCATAATAAGCTGTACGGTCTTCTTTATTGATTAATTGTCTCATTTCTAAAAGAAGTTTTTTACGATTTTCTTCATCAGTTGCCTCTAATCCCGCAAACCGACGAGAATAAATACCTGGTTTTCCGCTTAACCGGGGAACAACTAAACCAGAATCATCAGCAAGAACCCATATATTGAGATGTTTAGCTGCATGCTCCGCTTTAGAAATAGCGTTTTCTTTAAAATTAGTTCCCACTTCTTCTGGACACATGTAAGCTGGAAATTGATGAAGAGATAAAATTTCTAGATGAGCAAAAGCTTTGCACATTTCTTTAAATTCACGAATTTTATGCAAATTAGTAGTTGCCAGAAGAATTTCCATAGGAACCATTTTTTTAAGGTTAGGAAGAGCAGGGTTTGGCGTTATGACCTAAATTTGGGTTTCTATTGCAGTTATAACATGCATTAGAATTAATACCAAATGACAGAAATAAACTCATTTTTTTGGTTAAGCAAAGGCGGATTTATTCAAGAAATTTGAGAAATTTGCAAAAATAGATAGCATCTTTGCAAATTTCTGAACTGAAAAGCTAAACTATAGATTAAGACTTTAAATAACTATGTAAGCTTAAAACTTTGAAAGTTTCATCTTTAAATTGAAACTGATCCCCAATTTTTTTTCCTATCATTGCTTGTGCAAATTTTGAATTGAGAGAAAGTATATTTTTTTCCGGATCTGCGTCCCAAGGCCCTAAAATTGAATATCTAATTTTTTGTCCTTGACTATCAATTAAATCAATGACACTACCAATTCCTACTTCATCAGTAAGAATATCATCAGGAGTGATAATTCGAGCACGCCCGAATTGTTCCGATAGTGTTTTTAACTCTGATTGTAATCTAGCACGGCGTTCTTGAGCAAATTTAAATTCAGAGTTTTCGCGTAAATCTCCCAGAGCTCGAGCGGCTTCAATTTCTCGCGCATTTTCTACAACTTCAACTGTTCCGATTTGACGAATTCTATCTTGAATTTTTAAGTATCCCTCTTCTGTAGTCCAAATTTCTTCATCCTCTGTTTTGGCTTGTCCTTTGCGTGGTTTGGAAGAAGCGAGGGAAGGATGAACAACACCTGCTAAAGACCGTAAAATTGTCATATCATGATCTGTTAAAGACTGACATTTAGAAGCTAAAAGTAAAATCTCTTTCGTATATTCTAAGCTTGTACCTTGTAAAAGCTCCCGTACAAGCGCGTATCGTTTCCCTGATAACATAGAATACATTTTTTTAGAAAGATCTCTATATTCAGGTCGGTTTTCTAGAGCACTAAACAAAATAAAGAAAGATTCAAAAAATTGACCAAGCCCTAACTTTGATTGGAAGGGTAAATTTTCTTCCTTGCTTAAAAGTTTCTGGAAATACCAAACAAACAATTCTGGCGATAGGCTCGGATTATCAATCAATTCTTGGAGTTTAGATTCTAAGGCTGGTTTAGTAGTAAGACCTTGATTTAATTCTTTTAATAAATAATCTCTTAATTGAGCTTGGGGTAATTCGAAAAGTAAGGTTAAGAAAAGTGAGGGCCAATCCGATCTTTGTTCTTTAACATAAACTAATGCACGTTTTTTAAAGGCAACAATGTCAATATTTTGGATAAGGGATTCAATTTTTTTAGTGCTTTGTATCAATTTACAAATTTCTTCTGTAGATGATTTATTAACAAAAAACTGTTCAAGCAATAAATGAATTTGCAACAATTGTACTTCACTTAGATCGGGAAGCTCTAAAAGATCTGTCAGTTTTGTTTGCAAAGATTTTTTTGTGTCTGTATTTTTTAAAGCATTGGCTGTATCACGCACAAAAGTATAAGTAGTTTGAATAATTTGATCTACTTCTGTTTTATTGTGCATAGCATTTTTAAGACGTTCTTCCGTGGATAACTCAGCTTTTCTTAGCAAGAAAGGTTCTCTTAAATGATCAGGGGTTTCGATCATAGGATCTTTTTTAATTTTTGCACGGGCTCCTTGCCACCATTTTGTCCAATCTTTTTCTGGGATAACAAGTACGCAAAGTTCATCTTTTATTTCTGCTGCCGTCTTTGGCCCAATATCATGAAGAAGAAGTTTAATAAGATTAACAGGATTATCACGTCCTTCTTTTTCTAAACTGTCGGGGTCAGCAAAACGTCTTGCTAAAAAATGTTTAGGGGATAAAGGAACTAGGGTTTTAAGTGCATTAGCAAAAGAGAGGTCTTTACGTCCTGAAATATTTTCGAATTCAATGACCAAATGCTCCCGAACAAAAGAGACATCCATGATTTCTCCTGTTCCCCAGCCAGCATTATGAAAAACCATATTACCTTTTGCTAAGTGACTAATTAAATCATATTTAGAAATGGCTCCCTGGAATTGATCTTTGCCTCTTAATCCAGCAAGTTTTAATCTCTCTTGAAATTTAGGATGATTACCGTGATATTTTTGAAGGGTTTCTAATGTTAAATCTATTAAAGTGGGATGATTGGTAGTTTGAATGTCGATGAGTAATCGCAAAATTTCGTAAGATTGCTCTGGGTCCGTGATTGTTTTCCAAAGAGGGAGGGCTGTTTCGATTATTTGCCCAAAGTGTTTGCTTAAATCGGATGATTTAATTGCCTTTAAAAGTTGGCTAAATTCTTCGAAATCTACCGTATCACTTGTGCAATATTCCTCCCATAAAACGAGAAATTTATGAAAATCTCGATTATTGATTTGCGTCAAAAACTCCTTCAAATACCCCATTACCGAACCTTAAGTTATGTCTCCATTTTAAGAGAATCTTTGGATGTCATGGTTGATGTTGAGTGGAGAATATTAATCAAACACACACGCTTTCTCATTCCTTCTACTATAAACAAATCTTCACTTTTTACAGATAAGAGTAGTTTCTACTTGGGATCGCAACGATGAAAGCGAAATTGAACAACCAATCAATTTTTCAAATTCTCTAAGTCCAAGACTGTTTTTTCATTTTTTATAAGCGATTTGTGAAATAAATATAACCTTTTCAGTTTATTAATTTCAATGTTAGTTTATAAAAACCTTTTGAAAGTATAATAATCTCAATTTTGAATATTTTTTTGAAATTCATGCCCTTTTTGATTAAATTTTTCTAAAGAGAAGACTCTTTTAATTTCCCCTTATTCGAAGTTTTCGTGCGAAAAAAGTTAAGAAAAAAATATTTTATCGAAATTTCGATTTGAGCTATGTATCAAATAATTTTTTTATGTTAGGCTGTAAATTGATACAAGCATTGAGGTGATTATGGCTCTCCCAGATAAGTCAAAAAACAAAAAAAAAGAATCCACTCTTTTTGGATTAGAAAATAAATCTAGTCCTTTAACCGAGTTGGATCAATTCGACCCCGATAAAATGACGCTTTCAGATGTGGAAAATATGATTTCTAAGGTGAAAATTTTACATGATGAAATTGATCGAAAACTAGATGATATTTTTCAAAAATCGGGTTGGACTTCTAAGCAGATTAAAACTTATTTAGATAATCCTAATAATTTTACCGTGGATGAATGGGAAAAAGTTCAAAGAGACCGTCAAAAATTGATGAATACTCTAAAAACAGGAAAAGATTTACAAGCAGCTTCCATTTCAAGTGTGAAGACAGAGCAAAATTCAAAATTAACGCGAGAGCGTCGGGGTAAAACGATTGGAGCTCGCCGTAATTGGATTTCCATGCAATAAGATAGAGGTGTTTTTTTATTCCTATTAGGTGAAGCAGCAGCTAATAGACGTGGATTTCAGGATCTCAAATAAGCGGGAATAAATTTTAGATAGATTTTCAAAAAAGCATCACAGCGTTGTTTTATACTTTTTTTTCATTATTATTGTTATTACTTTTTATATTTTTTTAAAAATTGATAGGGTAAATTTTTGTCAATCCATTTGCAATTTCAAATTTTTACTGAAAAACTCTCTTTTTGCTTGTTCAATTTCAGGTTAACCTCTTAATTCAGGCTAGCAAATAATTGAAATTAAGGTATTCGAAATATCCAAAATTTTGTTGTAGACAGAGGAAACACTATGAATTTAAAAAAAGTCTATCTTTTTTCTTCAATCATGACACAATATGGAGTGTTAAATTATTTTTTAAAAGAACTTAATAATGCCTTAAATAGACAAGGAGTTATTTGCCGGATTATTGAGGCTAAAAAAGATGATCCTCGTTCTTTTTTAGAAGAATTATTAAATGATCCTCCCGATTGTACTTTATCTTTTAATGGATTGTTACCTGATGAAGAAGGACATTTTTTAGCAGATATGATCAAAATTCCTCACGTTGCTTATTTAACCGATGCTCCTAACCATTTTTTTTCTTTAGCTAAAAGTTCTTACACTATTATTGGTTGTATTGATCGCAATTTTTGTCAGACATTTCGAGATTTTAAAGCTCCTCATGTTCTTTTTTTGCCTCATGCGGTGAGTAAAACGTCAGCCCCCTCTTTTGCACATAAGCCAATTTACGATGTTTTAATGCTAAATTCTTTTATTGATTATGAGGCCATACGCCAAGAGTGGAAGGAAAAATATCCTCCAGAACTTATTCACGTATTAGAAGAGGCGGCGGAATTAACACTCAATGAGCAACAAATATCCTATATGCAGGCCTTAATTCAAACTTTAGATCAACATTTGCGAGCAGGTAAAGCAATTGATCCAAGGCAAATTAATTTTGAATTACTTTTAGATGATTTAGAGGTATACGTTGGAGGAAAAAGTCGCGTAGAAATTATCCAAGCTATTGATGGGGCAACTGTTCATATTTTCGGATCTCAACCACACGTCGGAGGCTGGAAAAAATACCTAGGTCAAAAAGATAATGTTAAAATTCACGCTCCTGTTTCTTTTATTGAAGCGCTTGAATTAATGAAGCAATCTAAAATTCTTTTAAATTGTACCCCGGAAATCAAACAAGGTGCTCATGAAAGAATTTTTAGTGGTCTTGCGAGCGGAGCCGCTGTGCTGACTTTAGATACTCCTTATATTCGAGAACAATTTGTTGATGAAGAAAATATTTTAATGTTTGGCCCTCGAAAATGGAAAGAACTTAATCAAAAAATTCGCACTTATTTATCCGATGATGAAAAGAGATATCGAATTGCAGGTAAGGGACGTGAAAAAATTATGCAAGATCATACGTGGGACCAACGTGCGATCACTTTAATTCAAGAATTACCTTCTATGTTAGAAAAAATACGCTCTCAAAATACTGAATAGTTGATTTTGAGTTTATTGCTTATTAATGGTATATTTTTTACAAGTAAATGAAAAAAAATTCATTTAGTTGTTTATTGTTTCCAAACACAATAATTTATTTATTCCCTAATCTACTTAACTTTGATTCTTTTTAATGTCTTCTTCCTTCCCTAATGAAAAATTAAAAAAATGGTTCCTGTCTTCAAAAAGAGATCTACCTTGGAGACAAAATCCAACACCTTATGCAGTTTGGATTTCTGAGGTCATGCTGCAACAAACGCAAGTTGCCGTTGTCATTCCCTATTTTAATCGTTGGATGCAAGCATTTCCTTCTATTGAAGCTTTAGCTATAGCATCTTTAGAAGAAGTAATTAAAGCTTGGGAAGGGCTTGGTTATTACTCGCGAGCGCGTCATTTACATCAAGGAGCTCAATATTTAGTTGAGCATTGCCAAGGAGAACTTCCAGCAGATGAAAAGGAATTAAAAAAAATTAAAGGGCTAGGACCTTATACTATCGGAGCTATCTTAAGTTTTGCTTTTCATCAAAAAAAAGCAGCTGTTGATGGAAATGTTTTACGCGTTTTAGCTAGATATTTTCAAGTTGAAGAAGATATTGCGAAAACTTCCACGATAAAAAAATTGCGGGATTTTGCAGAATCTATTTTGCCAGATGAAGAGTCTTGGATATCTTCTGAGGCTTTAATTGAATTGGGAGCGACAATTTGTAGCCGTAAAGCGATATGTCAGGAATGTCCATTAAAAAGTAATTGTCAAAGTTATTTGCATGGATTAAGAGATAAACTTCCTATTAAAACAAAGGCAATTAAAACACAATATTTGTATAGAGCTGTTGCGATAGTGAAATGTGGGGATTATTTTTTAGTAAAAAAAGGAAAAAAAGGAGAAATTATGTCTGATCTTTACGAATTTCCCTTTTTTGAAGTTTCTCAAGAGGGAATTACATTTAAAGAATTACAAGAAAATATCAAGTTGCATTGGAATTTATCTGTACATCTTTTGCAATCACTATCCTCTATTGAACACGGCTTTACTCGTTATCAAGCTAGGTTAGACCCTTGTGTTTTCAATTGTCTAGAAATGTCTCCTGTAAAAGATCTGGAATGGCTAGATACGAAGTCTCTTAAGCAGAAAGCTTTTTCTTCAGGTCACCGTCGCATTTTTCAGAGCCTTCTTTCTTTAGATATCGATTAACTTCAGCAAGTTTTAAATATTTATAAAAGGCTGTTGAGCCATTATAAAAACTGATTTCGAATCCCTCCTGCCCATCTAAAAAGCCTCTTTTAATAATATAGCTTTTAAAAAACGAAAAAAGTCCGTGTGATAAGGCTTTCACAAATGAAGAAGATTTGCGCCCTTTATATTGCTCTGCAAACAAAGTGGAATAGGATTGCATTTTAGAGAGAAAGTCAGATATTTGATCATATGAGTAGTGTTTCAAAGGAGATTGGAGATGAACGTGAGTCAGCTCTGTTGCGATAATGGCTTCATGGACTTGAACATTAGTAAAATGTGTTTCTTGTTTATTGTAAAGTCGAATTTGCCTATCTGGGCTCCATCCACACCCTTTAATCCATTTTCCTCGATATTCATTACGTCTGGGAAACGAATACACATGTTTGGATTTTAGCTGTAATTGGGAAATTTCAATTGCTAACTCTCTTGTGACAACTTCATCACTATCTATTGATAAAATCCAATCATTTTTAGCTAGGTTCGAAGCTGTATTATGCGTAGGTCCAAAACCTTTAAATGGTTCATGATAAATTGCGACATTTGTAAACTGTTTAGCAAGCGAAACAGTTTCATCTTGCGACCCTGTATCACAGATTACAACTTCATCAAAACCTTTCAAAGCTTGTAGGACTTCTCTTAGATATTTTTGGCTATTTTTTGTTAAAATAGTGACACTAATGGGAAAAGAAGAGGTCATATCATTTCACCATTCTTTAATATTTGAATTGCTTTTAAAACACGTTCAGCATGTCCATCAACTTGAGCAGGACTTTCAATCCATCTTATTAAACCTTTAGCATCTACGATGAAAGTAGATCGTATAACTCCCATTTTTGTTTTGCCAAAGATTTTTTTTTCTTGCCAAACTCCAAATAAGTCACACATTTCATGGGAAGAATCGCTCAGTAAAGTAAAATTGAGTTGATGCTTGTGACTAAATTTTTCATGTGATTTTAAGGAATCGGGGCTAATTCCAATAATACGTGTTTCAAATTTTTCGAAAGAAGTTTTGATATCTCTAAATTGGCAAGCTTGCAACGTACAGCCAGGGGTATCATCTTTGGGATAAAAATATAGAACATAAATTTGCCCCAATAAATTAGTTGCAGAAAAGAGTTGATTTTGTTCATCCAATGCTTTGAATGAAGGCACTTGTTGCTGGACTGAAACGCGAAGATTCATAATTTGATCCTAAAAAATTTTCTTGATTATTAACCTAAACTTTGGATTTATTATAATATTAAAACAAAAAAAACATATATTCGTTTATTTTTAAATTTAAAAAACTTACTTTATTTATCCAAGATGGTATGATCCCTAAAACCATCTCTATTTAAATCATGAAAATATATGAACTGTTGCTTTGCATGAAATTATTAATACGTTTTTATCTATAGGTTTTTTTGATGGAAAATAAAACTTTTTCTTCATTCCCTCCTGTTTTTTTACAATCCAATATCATTAAAAGGCCAAGAAGAAATAGACGTACAGCCGCTATAAGGGGTCTTGTTCAAGAAAATCATTTACATCCAAGTCAACTAATAGCTCCTCTTTTTGTTTTAGAAGGTAAACAACAACAAATAGCCATTAAAAGCATGCCAGGCATTTTTCGTTATTCGATCGACGAAATGTTAAAAGAAGTAAAGTCCCTTTATCAATTAGGTATCCGCGCTGTGGATCTATTTTGTTACATTGAGGGCGACAAAAAAGATTCTTTTGCTTCAGAAGCTGTTAGGTCAGGAAATTTATTTTGTCGAGCAATTCAAACTTTAAAAGAAGGTTTTCCCGATCTTTGTGTGATGATGGATGTGGCTTTAGATCCTTTTACAAGTCATGGACATGATGGAATAACCAATGAAAAAGGGGAAATTGATAATGATCTAACTTTACCTATTTTAGCTCAAATGTCTATCTTGGCAGCAGAAGCTGGAGCAGATGTTGTAGCTCCGAGTGATATGATGGATGGGCGAATTGGCTATATTCGACACGCTCTTGATCAAGAAGGTTATCAGCAAGTAGGTATTTTGTCTTATGCAGCCAAATACGCTTCAGCATTTTACGCTCCATTTAGAGAAGCTCTTCACTCTGTTCTTCAATTTGGAGATAAAAAAACCTATCAGATGAACCCCGCAAATTCAAGAGAAGCAATGCTAGAATGCCAACTTGATGAACAGGAAGGGGCCGATCTCATTTTGATCAAACCAGCTTTGGCTTATTTAGATATTATAGCAAAAATTAAAGAGCAAACGCATTTACCTGTTGGTGCTTATCATGTGAGTGGAGAATATGCTATGGTAATGGCTGCAGCATTAAATGGTTGGTTAGACGCTGATAAAGTATTTGAAGAATCACTTCTTTCGATAAAAAGGGCTGGAGCGGATTTTATCTTAACTTACGCAGCTCGTCGAGTAGCTGAAAATCTTCAAAAGCAGTTTTGAACTAAAAATAAATTAGATGATTCAAGCAATCTTATATCTATTATCTCTACTGGCGATTTTGATTGATCATAAGATATAACTCGGTTCCGGTATAAGCTCTGACACCAATATCCCTTAGCCAAGCAGACATTCCGTACCCCCATTTAGAGCGGCTACTTTTTGTATAAAAAATATCAAGAGGAAGAGAAAAATAAAGTCCTTTGTCATGATAAGTTTGGCCATTGATGACATCATGACCATTAGTATACGTTACCCAAAAGCCAATCCTCAAGCCACTTAGAAAATAGCGGGAAATTTCAGTCCGGACTCCAAAATCATCTGCCAAGAATTTTCCAGCGCTTATCTTAAATTCTAATCCTGTATTTTTCCAGTCATAATAAATATTCAGGAAATATTGAGAGCCAATAAACTTTAAATAATGAGGGGTAAACCCATCTAATTTACGAATTTTACTGGTAAAATCGACACCATGTGGAGTACGTTTTTTTAAGATAGCAAAATCCATTCCAATCGCCCAGTTAGAATTAACAGGGTAATAAAGCCACTCTGTTCCCACACCACCATACTCTTGCTCTAACAAACCTAATGAAATTCTGGTATACCATCCACTACCCCAATTCCAAACTTTTTCGAGATAAGCCTCATCGATTGTAATGGATTTTTGTTGAAAATAGTTAATAATGTCCGTTCGAACGTTAATCAGTTGAGAAGGGTTTAAGCGATCAACACTGTGAATATCGTGTAAATTGGACAGGGCAAAATATCCAAATTTAATAGAATAGTAAACATTGTTTTGAAGAAAGCCATTCAAAGCTAGTGTAAGACCAAGCGCATATTTAAATTTACCCCGCGAACTTCCAAATAAAGTATGAACTTTAGGAAGCAATTCTAAATTAAACCACTCTCGTTTCTTTGTGAAGAGAAGTTTAGATTTAAAGGGATTTGGATAACTAACTTCATGCATAGGGGTTAAAATGCCCAATTCATAGCCACCTATGGCTTGTTCTTTGTAAAGTCTGATATACTCCATGTTAAAGTGATATTCTTGAATAAGTGCTGGGACTGCATCAAGAACAACAATAACTTCATCAATATTTTCAGGTGTTAATGCTCCAAGAAGAGCATATAATCTTTCTCTGAAGCGTTGTTCTTCTCGATAAGCCATATTGCACACTTTTAGTCGCAATGTGAGTTTTTCTTGTTCATTGCTTAACCAAGCTTCTAATAAATCGATTCCTTGATCACGCATTGCATATGTCAAATCTTGAACGATGGCATCATCAGGTCTTAAAGCTCCTATTGCTTGCGTGTTAACAGGTGATTTATAAGGCAGGGGATCTGAGATTTTTGGAATCATTCCTTTTGTTGATCCAAAATTATAATAGCTGGAAGCACTAAAAGCTATAGCATCTCCTCTAATATAAGAGATGGATAAATCGATACTATCCCAAAGGCGATATTTAATACCGATATTCCAAGGAGTATGTTTAATTCTCCCTTTAGGGTGCCTTTCTAGCGTCTCATCTTTATAAGGAATGGCGTCATATTCTAAAATAAAAGCGAGGTTTTGAAAATAAATCCATTTTGTTTGCCTAAAAGGAAACCAAGTCATACCCCCAAACCATTTATGGATACGATGAGCTCCATAGCCTAAGCTAATTTCCAGATTATTCTTAAGAAATACCTGTGTTAAAACAATATAATAAGCTTTAAAAGCTTGTGTTCCTAAAAAATCTTCCATTCCTATGGCTAATCCAGGTAAGTCATAATGACTTGCTTCTGGGCTAAATAAAGATAGTTTAACGTTAGCACCTTTATCAGAAAAATCTCCAAATCCTAAAGGTGTTAATACAGGATCAGCTACTCCTCTAAAAACCCGGTAGTTTCCCGATATTTCCAAAAAGTCGACCAACTGAAAACGTAAGTTATAAGAGTAATAAGGAGGAACCCAAGTATAGCCAGTACCAATTTCGCCTTCTTGTCCCATTCTTGCAGAAGGCATTGCAAAATAACCACCTTGTAAGAGATGATTATATGTCACAGGTAAGCGTTCATTTTGTCGTCTATTCCAATACTCCACTATCTCAAGATCTTCCATCAAATTAGCTTGAGGATCATCGCAGACAAACTCTAAAGAATAAACGTTTGAGCAAGTTAGGATAAGAAAAAAGGGGATAAGAGAAGATAAGATTTTTTGGTAATCGAGCATAATCAGAAGAAACGACTTGACACTTTACTTTAACTTAATAAACTTTGAAATAACGATTCGTGATATTTACACTTTTCATCTATTGATTAATTTAGGGCATGAAAATTTATTTTTTTCATCAATGTGCGTCTAAAATAAATAAATTATTCTGATGAATGGTATAGGAAGAAAAAGCATAAGACGCAAATTGCTTAAAAGCAAGAATTATACTAATTTTTGGAGAAACAATAGGAGGAAAGGTGTTAATTCAAAATTTTTTTCTGCAATTAGTGATCATTCTGTTTGCAGCTCGTTTCTTAGGAGAAATTGCTTCGAGGTGTAATATTCCTTCCGTCATAGGGGAACTTTTCGCAGGTATTTTGATAGGGCCAAGTTTATTTGGACTTATTGCTCCCACAGATACCATTAAACTTTTGTCTGAAATTGGTTTAATTTTATTGCTTTTTGAAGTTGGCTTAGAAACTGACTTATCAAGGTTAGCTAAAACTGGTTTTAAACCTTTTCTTGTAGCGTTAGGAGGGATTATTTTTCCTTTTGCCGCAGGTTTTATGATTAGCTACAATATATTTTATTTGAGTTTACTCACTTCTTTATTCATTGCCAGTACGTTAACTGCAACAAGTATTGGGATTACTATTAGAGTATTAACAGATCTTAAAAAGCACACGAGTGATGAAGCTCAAATCGTTTTAGGAGCAGCTGTCGTTGATGATATATTAGGGATTATTATTCTTTCTATGCTTTATGAATTTTCTGTAAGTGGAGGAATAGATTTATTAAATGTTAGTAAAATCATTATATTAGTTTTCTTATTTTTATTCCTTGCACCGATTGCTGCTAAGTTGATATCGCAAATCGTTAAATATTATGAGATTAAAAGTGCAACTCCTGGATTAATTCCCACCATTATCATTTCATTGATTTTATTCTTTGCTTGGCTTGCTCATCAAATGGGCGCACCGGCATTACTGGGTGGGTTTGCAGCGGGTTTGGCCCTTTCAAGACAATTTTTTATTCCATTTCTTTCTATGCAGCAAAACATTCATTTTGCTCATCGTGTAGAAGAACAAATGAAACCAATTGTTCACCTTTTTACCCCTATTTTTTTTGTGACGATTGGCTTATCCTTAAATTTAAGAGCCATTGATTGGAGCTCATTTTTTATTTGGTCTTTATCATTAGCGATTTTAGCAGCGGCAATTTTAGGAAAATTTGCGTCAGGATTTTTATTATTTAAAGATTCTAAATGGGTGAAATGGGCTGTCGGATTAGCGATGATACCACGGGGTGAGGTAGGGTTAATTTTTGCGGAAGTTGGAAAGAATGTGAAAATTTTTAACGATGATACTTACGCCTCAATGATTATTGTCATTACCATCACAACAATTATTGCTCCCATATTGCTGAGAATGTTTTACTCTTATAAAGAGAAGAATTTTGTTAAACTTTTAAGTAAAGACAAAGCAAAGTAAAGATTGAGTATGACGTTGCGCTTGCTTAAAACCCAATTTTTCAATTAATTTTTGTTTTTTTAATCGAATTTTAAGGATGAAATTCATGAGCCATATAAAAATCACTAAAGGATTAGATATTCCCATCAAAGGAAAACCGGAAGGAATTCCTAAACTTTTAGTGGCGAGTGGAGAAGCACATGCATTGAAAAATCCTGTTCAAATTGCTCTTGATTTCAATCCTTTTGAAGATTTGCGTTTTAAATTATTGGTTCAAGTTGGTGAAAAAGTAAAATTAGGACAACCTTTAGCAGAAGATAAGGATACACCGGGACGCTATTTTGTTTCTCCAGCAGGAGGGGTCATTCGGGAAATTCGAAGGGGGCTTAAAAGAAGACTTCTCGATATTGTGGTAGAAACTTCTAATCACGAAGAAGTTAAAAAACATCCTCTTTTAAGTTTAAATACAGCATCTAGAGAAGAACTTGTTGAGGCTTTAATGACAGGAGGGCTATTTGCTCGGATTCGGCAAAGACCATTCAATTTTTTAGCCAATCCTCAGCAAATTCCTCGTAGTATTTTTGTTAAGGCTGTGGAATCAGCTCCCTTTACACCTCCACCAGACATGCAGGTAAAAGGATATGAGAAAGAATTTCAAGAAGGTTTAAAAACGTTAGCAAAATTAACAAATGGAGCGGTTCATCTTATTTATCAAAAAGATAATTTAGCGCCAGCTTTTTTTAATGCGGAAGGTGTTCAAAAGCATACTGTAGAAGGGCCTCATCCTATTGGAAATGTTTCTTTACACATTCAACATATTGATCCTATTTATTCTCCTCAAGATGTTATTTGGACCTTAGATGTACATACTGTTGTTGCAATTGGTTATTTTTTACTTCACGGTGAATATTTGGTTAATCGGGTGATAAGTATAGCTGGGACAGGTATTTTAGAAGGTGAGACAGGGTTTTTTCAAGTTCGCGAAGGATTTCCTATTTCTTCCCTAATTGCAGGTCGCATTACTAAAGGGGTGGTGAGGTTTATTTCTGGTAATCCGTTAAATGGGCGTCAAGTATCCGCAGAAGATTTTCTTGGTTATTATGATTATGTGTTTTGCGCTATTCCTGAAAACATCAATCGGGAATTTATGCATTTTTTCCGTTTAGGAATTGATAAATATACGTTTAGTAAAACGTATTTATCAGGTCATTTAGATAACTCTCAACGGGAATATGATTTTACAACAAGTCAACATGGCGAAGAGCGCGCTTTTATCGATAGTACTTTATACGATAAAGTGAATCCTCTTTCTGTTTCAATTATGCATCTTGTAAAAGCAGTTTTAGCGGAAGATTATGACCTTGCAGTGGAATTAGGCTTATTAGAAGTTGATGCTGAGGATTTTGATTTGGCTACATTTGTAGACCCTTCTAAAATTGAAATGAGCCAAATTATTCGACAAGGATTAAAGCGTTACGCCGCAGATATTCTTAAGTAATATTTTTGATTTTGGATTGACGGGGGCGAAGTCTAGGAATTGCGTTAAGAAGCTCTTTTGTATAAGTACTTTGGGGATTTTCAAAAATTTGTATATTAGAGCCACTTTCGATTATTTTTCCTTTATAAAGCACAACAATGTTGTCAGCAATATGTTTGATGACAGAAAGATCGTGAGAAATAAATAAATAACTTAAATCTAAAGTTTCTTTTAATTCGATGAGTAAATTGAGTATTTGTGCCTGAATTGAAACATCCAAAGCAGAAACAGCTTCATCACAAATAATTAATTTTGGATTCAAGGCAATCGCACGTCCAATGCAAATACGTTGTTGCTGACCTCCTGAAAATTCGTGAGGGTACCTATTCATAATATCAGGAGAAAGGCCAATTTTTTGTAAAACATCCACTACTTTTTCAATTTGTTCTTCTTTAGTTTTTACTATGCCATGATAGAAAAGAGCTTCTCCTATACTATCAAGGATTGTTTTTCTTGGATTTAAGGAGGCATAAGGATCTTGAAAAACTATTTGAATATTTTTTCTTATTTTTTTTAGTTCATTTTTAGAGAGATCTCGAAGAGATTGCCCCGAAAATAAAATTTGCCCTTCAGTCGGTTCTATGAGTCGCACAGCTGCTCTAGCAGCAGTACTTTTTCCGCTTCCGGATTCACCAACCATTCCTAATACTTCACCTGTTTTAATTGAAAAATCAATATCATCAACGGCTTTAAAGACTTCAATCTCTTTTCGAAATAAACCAGCCATGATTGGAAAATATTTTTTTAGCCCTTTGACACAAAGTAAAAATTCTGTCATGGCCTCTCCAATGGAGAATTTTTAAGTTTGGATTGACTTTCTAAAGAACCATCATACAACCAACATTTTACTATGTGGTTATCTGGCAGAGAAAAACTAAGTACCTCTCCCTGACGACATTTTTCCATAACAAAAGGGCAACGAGGATGGAAGCGACACCCTTTTGGGAGTTTTTTATAAGAAGGTACTTGTCCGGGAATGGGCTTTAATTTACCTTGCTTACCTTGTAAAGAAGGTTTAGATTCAAAAAGACCTAAAGTATAAGGATGCGCTTTGTGGTAAAAAATATCTTCTACATGCCCTTTTTCGACGCTTTGTGCTGTATACATGACGATCACCTCGTCGGCCATTTCTGCAACAACACCCATATCGTGAGTGATTAAAAGTAGGGCCATCCCGTTTTTTTCTTGAAGATTGCGAATTAGTGATAATACTTGTGCTTGAATAGTGACATCTAAAGCTGTCGTTGGCTCATCTGCAATTAAAATATCTGGTTCACACATTAACGCCATTGCAATCATTACGCGTTGTTTGAGTCCACCTGATAGTTGGTGTGGGTAGGCATTAAGTTTACTTTCTGCATCGTTTATTCCAACTGCTTCTAAAGATTCTTTAGCTCGTACCCATGCCTCGTCAGGATCAAGGTTGAGGTGAAAATAAGCTACTTCAATTAATTGATTACCAATGGTATAAACAGGATTTAGCGCACTCATAGGATCTTGAAAGACCATGGCAATTTTTGATCCTCGGATATGACGCATCTCTTTTTCCGTTAGCTGAATCAAATTTTGGCCTCGATAAAGAATTTCTCCTTTTATGGGCAAAGTTGGAGGGGTTGGCAAAATACGAAGAAGAGAATGGGCTGTCATTGATTTACCACAGCCTGATTCTCCTACAAGCGCTAAAGTTTTGCCAGCATATAGTTCAAAATCAAGCCGATCGACAACATTCCAACAATCTTTGCCGCTGCGTAACTGAATCGTTAGATTGCGAACTTGTAAAATTGGTGGTTGCTTAGACATTAATCCTCATATTAGCCTTGCGAAAAAGTTTATAATGGTGAGGATTCTATTATTTATCAAAATAATAAATGAGAGAGATTAGAAGTTTTGATAAAAGGGAATTTCCCTCGATTTAGAATTCAAAATCATCTATACTTGTATGGGTAAGTCATTTAATCAATGCCGACTTTTACATTTAATGATCTAAATTGTTCTAACAAGCGAAAAAAATCACTTATGCTGACGATTTTACGTTTATTTGGCCGTTCTCCGTTTGCCCCTTTGCAATCTCATATGGAAACTGTTGCTTGTTGCGTCCATCAATTGCCATTTCTTTATGAGGCAATTGAAAATCGTGATCAACCATTAATTGAGAATATTGCCAATGAAATATCGGCAATTGAGCATCAAGCTGACACGATAAAAAATGATATTCGTAATCATCTTCCAAAAAGTTTATATCTTCCGATTGGCCGTGAAAGTTTATTAGATATTTTATCGATCCAAGATAGTATTGCGGATACTGTTGAAGATATCGCAGTAGTCGCTACTTTTAAACCCTTAGAAATTCTACCAAGTTTTAAAGAAGAGTTTAAGCAATTTTTGCTCAAAAATATTGAAACATTTGATGGAGCTAAACTTATTATCAATGAATTACATGAATTGATTGAATCTTCCTTTGGGGGAAAAGAAGCTGAAAAGGTTAGAGCAATGGTGGAAGACGTGGCTTTAAAAGAACATGAGGTTGATCTCATTCAAAGACAATTATTAAAAAAAATATTTCAGTCCGAAGAAGCGTTGACTTATCTTACTTTTAGTCAATGGCAACGCTTAATTGAAAGCTTAGCGTCAATTTCTAATCTTTCAGAAAACTTGGCAAATCGCGTTAGAATGGTTTTAGAATTGAAATAAATCTTATGATCATTTGTTGCTAAAGGAATAAGTAAGAGATTCAATAAGGAGTTATGGATACTGCGCTACTCATTTTGATTTTGATCACCGGATTTTATATGGCTTGGAGCATAGGAGCTAATGATGTTGCCAATGCTATGGGAACATCTGTTGGCTCAGGTTCATTAACTTTGCGCCAAGCTGTTTTGATTGCCGCTGTTTTAGAATTTTGCGGCGCTTTTTTCTTTGGTTCCCATGTTTCTAAAACTGTGCAAAGTGGGATTATTGATCCAGATGTTTTTAATTATGATCCCAAACTGCTAGTTTTTGGAATGCTTGCTTCTTTAGGTTCTGTGGGAATGTGGCTTCAATTAGCGTCCTATTTTGGTTGGCCTGTTTCAACGACACATTCAATTGTTGGCGCGATTGTAGGTTTTGGTGCTGTTTTTGGAGGGATAAAGGCCGTATACTGGAAAGAAGTGTGTTATATTATTACCAGTTGGATTTTTTCTCCTATTTTAGGAGGGATTATTGCTTACTATATTTTTTCTCTTTTAAGAAAAAGAATTTTTTATGCTTTAAATCCTCTGGAAGAAACGCGTCGTTTAACACCATTTTTAGTTTTTGTGGTTACCCTTATTCTAGCTGTGGTTGTTATTTTTGAAGGGCTGCATAATTTAAATGTAGAATTTTCGTTAACAAGTAAAATTTTGATGACACTTGCGATTGGCTTGATGGGTTCTTTCGTTAGTTATTTATTAGTACGCCGAATTCCTATTATTCCCCAAGAAAAACTCTCTGTTCCTTACAATTCTGAAGCTTTACATTCTTTGGAAAAGGCTCGTAAATATCTGCAAAGATTTAGAATGAAGTCTGCTGGAGAAGCTCAATACACTGCAGGATTATTATTAGAAGAAGTAGAGGCCCTCTCAAAAACTTTTGAATCAAAGATTAATACAGATCATACACATGTTGAATATGTTCAAGTGGAAAAAATATTTGCTTATTTGCAAATTATGACTGCTTGTATGATGGCTTTTGCACATGGAGCTAATGATGTTGCTAATGCTATAGGTCCTTTATCAGCTGCAGTGGCTATTTTGACAACTGGTTTATTTGCTGTTGATGCTCCCGTTCCTACTTGGGCTCTTGCATTAGGTGGAAGTGGAATTGTTATAGGGTTAGCAACCTGGGGGTGGAGGGTTATTGAGACAATTGGAAAAAAAATTACAGAATTAACAGCTAGTCGAGGTTTTGCTGCTGAATTTGGAGCGGCTACAACGATTGTCATCGCTTCTAGGTTTGGTTTACCTATTTCAACAACACACACGCTTGTGGGTGCTGTTTTGGGAGTGGGGTTTGCTAGAGGCCTTGAAGCAGTTAATTTAACAACGACCCGTGATATTTTAGTTTCTTGGATTGTGACAGTTCCTATTGGAGCTTTGTTAGCAATTATATTGATTTATCCGATCCAAGCAATATTTGGGTAAATAGACAAGAGAATTGGTTTAATCGAAGGAGATAAAAATGTCTAAAATTTCTCTACCATCAACACGCTTGTTATTTAAGCTAGGGCTAGGCTTTTTAGCTACTTTACTTTTATTCGCAAGAATTGGTTATAGTTATGGTCAAACGAATCATTCTATATCTGATGCAATTTTGCAAGGATCTATTCAAATCCAAGCTTCTAAACTCATCGATCCAAATTCCTCAGAAAAAGTTCAGCCAGGAACTCCTGTTCAACTATCTGTTATTGTTGAAAATAAGGGATCTCAAGCAAGCCCTAAAGGAGATATCTATTTGTGTTATGGATTTGCAAAACCTTTAGATAAAGAAAATGGCAGCATTCTTTTCCAGACTGAAAAGCAAGCATTTCCTTCGATTGATCCGGGTAAAAGCGTGATTATTTCTTTTTCTACCCCTCATCTACTGCCTTCCATTTTAGATTTTGTGCGAAATGATTGGACGCTACGAGAATATCAAGCTATTGCTGTTCTTAATGGAGAAGAGCATTTGATTGGTTCACTTGCAATGACATTTTCAGCTTATTATTATCCAGGAATGCATAAGGAATTTCCAACAATAATTTCTGTTCCTTTACCCTAGTCGTAGGCACTCTGAGTTAGTCAAGACGATTGTACCTAATTTGTTCGTTAAAGATATTTGAACAAATAACACAATTAGAGTGATTTATTCAAATATTAGCAAAAATTCAAAAAGAATTTGGAATTCTTTATCGATTTTTTTTGAATCAGCTTATATATCTTATATATCATGCGAATGTAATTTAGGATCGAGTGCATCCCTTAATGCGTCACCCACAAGAGCGATTGCCACTAGAAGAATAGTAAGTAAAGTGGCAGGGGGCCAAAGTAAATAACTTTCGGAAGGAAAAGCACTTCGCCCCTCATCCATTAAGACCCCCCAGGAGCTAGATCCTTCTTCTCCTAAACCTAAAAAGGAAAGTCCTGTCTCGCTGGTAATAGCTCCCATAATGGCAAAAGGAACGAGAGTAAGTAAGGGGGGAATTGCATTGGGAAGAAGATGAGAAAACATGATATACCGATTACTAAATCCTTGTGCATGACAAGCTTCGACATAGGGTAGTTGTTTCTGTCTAAAAAATTCTCCGCGAATAAAACGGCTAAATCCTGTCCATCCAAATAGACCAATAATGGCAATCACTAAGAAAATCGATTTATTTTGTAAAAAAGCGACAATCATTAATAACATAAAAAAGGTTGGCATTGACTCCCAGATTTCAATTAATCGATATGTGATCATATCTATTTTGCCTCCATAATAACCTGAAACGGCTCCAACTGGAATTCCAATCAGTAGCGCAATCACGATAGAAAGAAGGCCCACTGAAAGGGAAACACGGATACCAAAAATTAAAGCAGCGACCATGTCTTTGCGATTGACTCGTGTTAATTCCCACCAACTTATGTGTTTGTTCAAAGCTTGTTCTCCTCCTGCATCGTCTTCCCAATGAAAAGGGCGCAATAAAGGCATAATTTCATACTTAAGCTTGGGTATTTGGTTTTCAAGCCATACTTGTTTATCATGAAGATAATCCAATTGACTTTGCGCACGTTCGTAAGTGTCAACAATGTTTTTTGAACTTAGTAAGCTCTCTTTCTCTTGAGGAGAAATTTTGGTTAAGTACTCCCATGTTTGCCAAGAAGGTAAGTGATCGAGAGAGTTTGTTTGACATTTATCCATCAATGCATTTATATGTGCTTTAGCCTGCGGATAAACTGCTTGATTTTGAGTGACTAAAATTTGCTGCCTTTCAATTTCTTGTTTTTCGTGTCGTTTTTCTTGCTGCCATAAAGAGGCAATTGAGTAACTCTCATTTTTTTTCATTTTTTCAACAGTCAAAAATGCATGAGCTTCCGCTTTTAATCGTCGATCTTGATTAAGTCTTTGTTGATAACGTAAAACCAAATTAAGCCTAGCATAAGGGGTCATATACGATAACTCTTTTTCCCAATTCGGAGTAAAAGAAGGCGCTAGAAGTGGATTTGCTTTTTTAAAATTGAGTTGTTTTTGAATAGCTTGTTGTCTTTTCTCATTAAGTTCTAAGCTTGTTGAAGGGTCTTGATCATTATGATATAAAATTCCTAAAAACAAAATGATTTGTAGAAGGCATAAAAAAATAAAAGTCCATAGGCGATAAGTGTGTCGTTTTTTGAATAAACACCAAGTGGCTATAAAAAGTGGTAAAGTAAAAATGAGTAAATTGTAGAAAATATCAAGGGGTTTTGTGAAAAAACCAGGAAAAAAGAGATAGCGAAAAAGAGGGAAGTACCAATTTCCTTCATATTGGACCACAATAGGTTTACTAGAAGCTAAAAAAGGAGCGTAGATACCCGCTAAACAAAATAAACACACAACGATTAAAGCAAATATGGCAAGAGGATTTTGTTTAAATTGTTTCCAAACAGTCTGCCAATAGGTGTAAGAAGAATAATGATGCATAAGGATACCAAATATCAGTCTAAAGTAATGCGAGGATCTAACCACATATAGGCTAAATCGGCTAACAAATAGCCCATTAATGTTAAAAATGACCCAGCCAAAGTCGAGAACATAATGACATTATAATCTCTATTGATAATGGCATCATAAAAAAATTTTCCAAAACCATTGATATCAAATAGGGTTTCAACAATTAATGACCCTCCTAACAAGATGCCAAGAGAACTTGCTAATGAGGTAACAATCGTAATAGCGGCATTACGTCCTACATGTTTAAATAAAATCTTAAAAGGAGGTACGCCTTTTGCTTTAGCTGTTCGAATGTAATCTTGTCTTAAAACTTCTAAAACGGCTGTGCGCGATAAGCGAGATTCTGCGGCTAAACTCCCATACATAACCGCTACAATTGGAAGAGCAATATGTTGAATGATATCAAATAGACGCTGATAAGAGTTTTCCTGATGATAGATTCGATCTGGATTTGTAAAACCACTAATCGGAATAGGAATATCTGTAAAAGGAAATGTATTGTGCAAGGCAACTTTTTCGATTAAAAAAGGAGCCACTACAAAAATAGGAATGGCATATAAAACTAGAAAAATAAGATTAAGGGTATAGTCAATCCATTGATTGTGTTTATAAGCCATAATGAATCCAAAAAATTGACACAATACAAAAGTGATGAGCATAGGCAAAAGTGAAAGGGTTAAAGAATATTTAAATCGCTTCGTGACTTCGGTAAGTACAGGCTTACTTGAATCATTACGCAATGTGCCAAAATCTAAATGAAGAATACGGCTCATGTACCTTGTGAAGCGTGTTTCCGTAAAAAATATTTTCCATAATTCTTTTGACGGATCTAAACGATAAAAAGCTTTATTTTTTTCGTACCATTCTTGTATGAGTTTAATTTTTTTAGATACTTCTAAAGGGGATGCAGAAGATTGCCAAAGAAGAGTGCGCAGATATTGATTATCTTCAGCGACTTTTTTATTCCAGGCTTTTTGTTCAGGATTAATGTTAGCTCCAATATAACCTTGCCTAGAACCTCCTCTCACAAAAAAATGAGAAGCTAATCTGCGAACGTTTTCTGAAGTCTCGGGATCAACTAAAATAATGATCAATTTAGACATGAGATAACGCGATTGGTCTCCAAAAGTGACTCGTATGGCATCATAATCTTTAACGGGAAGTTCATTCAAACTTTCTGGATTCAGTTTTCGATTCGCAAGCTGCCACAATGTTTGTTTAACATAATTTTGAGATAAAGAGGGCCAATTGTTAAACAAAACAGGCAACGTTAAGCCGTAGAAATCTCTAAATTGCAAATAACGTTCATCACCACCACATGCTATGGATCGATCTTCTCTTCGAGTGGCTCCTTCTTGTGAGATTTCTGCAAAAGAAACGGGGTCACCAGGAGCGAGATTAATAATGATAAAATTTATTAAAACAATAAAGAAAAGGGTTAGTGGAAGAAGAAGAAATCGTCTTAAGACATAATTCCACATCTTTTAATTCCCAAGGTATTTTTCTTGTTTTTTAGAAGTATCTTTAATCCAAAATAAGTTTGCAATAGGTTCGCCTACATTAGCTCCCGGGATTAAATCTTGCCTTTCAGCAGGGATGAAAACATTTTGCAAGTAATCGCGGTAAAGAAGAGTCTCTTTGGGAGTATAAATAAATGTATAGGGAGCTTCATCATAAATAATGCGATCAAATTGGTGGTAAAGTTCAATACGTTTTTCGACATCATATTCAAAAGTTAATTTGTCAATGATATGATCTACTTCTTGATTGACAAAACCAATTAGATTTGAAGAGCCTTTTTCTTTGGCTCCTGTTGAATACCACAGCTGCCTTGGATCTTCAGGAGGCGATCCAAGAGCCCAAGCCATATAAATAGCATCAAAACTTTTATCGTCCACTATAGCAGATAAATCTGCTACATCTACCCCCTCAATTTTACAAACAATCCCAATTTCTTTTAAAGCAGTCGAAATGTATTCACAAATTGATTTATTTGTTGGGCTTTTGACAAAATATGTCAATGTAAATTTAAAAGGGGTGCGTTGACCGTCAATGACTTTTTCTAAGACACCCGTTCCTGAACTATCGTACCATCCATCTTCTCTTAATAATTCCAAAGCTTTTTGAATATTGAAAGGATAGGGTTTTAATGTCGTGTCATAGGAGGGAGAAAAAGGGAAAAAGGTTCCCGTTGTTTGCATTCCCATTCCATTTAAATTTTGACGAATAATGCGTTCTCTATCAATGGCCATCGTCAAAGCTTGTCGAACTTTTTTGCTTTTAAATAAAGAGTTAGCTTGGTTCCATCCAATGTAATAATATTTCCGACTAATATAATCCAATCGATGAATTCCCGATCCATTTTCTTTTTGTTTGGCATAAGGGGCACTTTGTAAAAATCGATCTAACTCTGCAAGCTGATTAGGAGGAATTTCAAATAAATCTAAAGAATCAGTTTTAAATTCTTCCCAAATTCCATCTGGAGAGTTTTTAAATTTGAATTCTAGCGCTTCAGTTAGAGCAGCATAAGCATTAAAATAATCAGGATTTCTTTTGAATCGTATTTCTCTTTCGGTCATGCCATCGAATAACCACGGACCACAACTGACAATGACATTTTTTGCCCAGTGATGGGAAAAATTTTGTGCCCAGATAGAATTAGTTTGGTAAGTGTTAGGGTGGCTATCTTCTTCAACAATTTTTGTGCCATCCGCAAAATACTGATAAACAAAGGAAGCTAAAGGACGTAAAGATCCTGTCCAAGATTTTGACAGATATTTCATTTTTAGTTCTTCTTTTCCATTTTCTCCTACGGTTTTTTCCGTTTTCCATCGCACAATGAAAGTGTAATCATCGAGAATTTTAATTTCTTCAATATCTCCAAAGTAAATTCTAAGGGAAACGGCTTTGGCTTCTTCCACGTATGGATTCATGATTGCGTCAAAGTAAAATTTAAAGTCATGAGCAGTGACTGGGTGTCGGCGTAAAAAATGAGGGGCTAAAATAATCCCTTCAGCAAATTGATTTTGTTGAAGGGGAGCCCAAAATACATCTTGACTTAGAAATATCCAATACTCGGAAAGACCTTTTTCATTAGTTCTTAATTCTATTCTTTCAGCCATTTCTGGAGCCATTGTTTCATATTTCCCCACTTCTTGGGAAGCTAATGAAATAGAGCATAGATCGTTCCATGAAGAAACTTCTAACCAGGGGCTAAAAGGGTGGAGATGATCCGGTTTTCTGAACGTTGCCTCTTTGCGAACTCCCTGCGGGGTAAATTGAGGTCCTAGTAATCGAGGGAGGGTGGTTTGATAAAAAGGATCTACTTTAAGAAAATTTTCACCCTGCGCAGCTTTTTTGTTTATTGTTAAAAGGGAATTGGCTGTTTCAGATGAAGAACTATGTTGGCTTAAAGGGTGATTAATAAGTGTTTTTAAGATATCTGTACGAATTTTTTCTGTTTCAGAACGAACGGTATAAATATCATTTTTGATTTGAATCAGGTCTTGTCTTAAAAATTTTAACTGGTTTTCAATCAGAGCCGATGACCAATACAACATGGACATGAACGCGAATAACCCAAACCCTAAGATAAATCGGAAGATATATAAACTAATAGGCTCTTTATTCATTAGAAAATCACTATATGATAAAGGGGTGAAGAGTCAGGATTTAAGACAAAATGTGAAATCCAACCCAGTTCTGCAAATCCTCTACAACAAGCTAAAATTCCGACGAAAATCGAGCTTAATCCTAAAATAATATTGGAATATTGCTTTAGTTGGTTAAAAAATTTATAAGTATGCATAGCCAAAACAAGCGAAGGTGTTGTTAAAATAGCAAAGGCAAATCCATTTCCTAGGCCAATGAATGCATCTCCTGTTAAAGCACAAGCTGAAAAAACAACGAGGGTTTGACCGCAAGGTAACATCACTGTAAAAAAACCAAAAAAAAAGGTCGCTTTCCAGTTATTTTTCAACATCAGTTGAGAAAGAGTCAAATTGATTGTCTGTAATAAATTCCATTGCGTGATACTTTTAAAAAAATTCCAATTAAATAACAAGTTTAGCCCCCAATAGATAATCAAGACTCCAAAAAAAATACTTATAATTTCTGCCAAATAGTAGCCTTTGAGAAAAATCTGAGTGACTGCTCCAGCCTCTCCTGCAATTAAGCCTGCTAAACTAAAAGAAAGAATTCTACCTATGAAGTAAAAATATCGATGACGATGTTTTCCAAGTAACAGGACTAAAGGACCGCACATCCCTAAACAATGCACATTTCCAAACAAGTAAAGGGGAAAAAGAGTAAAAAATAAAGTCATTATTGTTCGTGATGAAGAAAAACAGGATCATTTATAGAAGTTTGTTTATCTTGAAGAGAATCATAACGTATTTTTTGAATGCGGGCCATGTCTAAACCTGCTGAACCTGAAAGGCGTGTAAAAGCTACATAGGTGACATAAACCATCAACCCTGTAAATAAAGCCAAAATTCCATAAAAGACAAATTGAAATTTTTGAGAGCGGTGCATTTTTTTAAACCTTCAATACTCGCTGATAAATAGATCATATGCTAAGTTAAAATTTTTGGTAACTAGTTTTGAATTTTTCTATTTTAGAAAGGGGGATTTCATGAGTACAGTAAATATAGATTTACTAGCTGAAGAATTAATTCGCAGAGTTAAATCTTATTTAATTAGTACGATTGGAAGAACAGCAGAAGAGGCCGATGCTAATGAATTTTATCGAGCCTTATGCTATGCGATCAGAGAAGAAACAATGATTAATTGGCAGGCGACAGCTCGTACAATTGCCAAAAATCAATCTCGACAAATTTATTACCTCTCGATGGAATACTTACCTGGAAGACTTTTTGTGAATAATATCACAAATTTATGTTCAAAAGATGTTGTTAAGCTTGTCTTACAGAAAATGAATCGGAATTTAAGAAGCATCGTTGAGCAAGAGGAAGACCCTGGTTTAGGTAATGGCGGTCTTGGTCGCTTAGCCTCTTGTTTACTCGACTCTTTAGCCACGCATCACTACCCTGCCCAGGCTTATGGTTTGCGTTATCAATATGGAATTTTTGAGCAACAACTTTGGAATGGCGCACAAATTGAAGCTCCCGATTGCTGGCTTTTAAATGAAAATCCTTGGGAATTTAGACGGGATTTAAGAAGAGTGCATGTCAAGTTTTGTGGAAAACCTCAAACAGCGTATAATATCCATGGGGATGAAATTTTAAGCCTCACAGAGGCTGAAGAAGTAGGGGCTCTTCCTTATGATATACCAATTGTTGGTTATAGCAAAAACTCTGATTTCTCAGTTGTGACCTTACGTCTATGGTCTACTAAAGATTCTCCGCGGAATTTTCTGTTACAAAAGTATAATGCGGGGAGGCTTGATCAAGCAGCAGAAAATACGACTTTAACTGATGTATTATATCCAAGTGATAACAATGATATTGGAAAAAGGATCCGATTAAAACAAGAATTTTTGTTAGTTTCAGCCTCGCTACAGGATATTGTTCGCCATCACTTGGCGCAATATAACAATTTAAGGCAATTTGCCGATAAAGTACGCATTCAGATCAATGATACCCATCCCTCACTAGTCATTGCAGAGCTGGTTCGCATTTTAACTAAAGATCATGATTTACCTTGGAAAACAGCAGTCGAAATCACAGAGGCTTGCACGGGTTATACGAACCATACGATATTGAGCGAGGCGCTAGAGCAATGGGATAAAGCTCTTTTCTATTACTTACTTCCACGCCAATGTCGAATTATAGAGCGAATCAATCTCGATTTTTGTAATGCGATTAGAAGTCGCTATCCTCAAGACGAGGAACGAATCAGACGATTATCCATCATTGAAAATGATAAAGTACGAATGGCAAATTTAGCCATTGTAGGCTCGCATAAAGTCAATGGAGTAGCAAAACTTCATACGGAGATTTTAAAAAATTCGGTTTTTAAAGATTTTTATGAATTTTTTCCTGATAAGTTTGTTAATATTACAAATGGGGTTACCCAAAGACGTTGGTTATTGGAATGTAATCCTGAATTAGCTAGATTTATTACTCAAAGGATTGGTGACAAATGGATTACAGATTTTTTGACAATTAAAGAATTAGCGAAGTTTGCCTCAGATCCAGAATCGCAACTGGAATTTCTAGCGATTAAAAAGAAAAATAAATTTAAGTTTATAGAATATATCAATAGAGAAAATCGTTTGAGGGATGCAAATGGAATTATTATTTCTCCTCCTCCTCTCCTCGATGTCGATTCAATTTTTGATGTCCAAATCAAGCGAATTCATGAGTATAAAAGACAACTTATGAATGCGTTACATTTAATCATGCTTTATCAAGAGATCACACAAAACCCCAATCATCAAAGAATCAAACGAACGGTCGTGATTGGGGGAAAGGCAGCTGCTGGTTATGAAACTGCAAAAGATATTATTCGGTTGATCTATTGTATTGCTCGAAAAGTTAACCATGATCCAATTGTAGGGCCATTTTTAAAAATTGTCTATTTAGAAAATTACAATGTAACTAAAGCCGAAATCGTTATTCCTGCATCAGATCTTTCAGAGCAAATTTCTACAGCTGGGACAGAAGCGTCTGGAACAGGTAATATGAAAATGGCTATGAACGGAGCATTGACAATTGGAACGCAAGATGGTGCCAACATCGAAATGGAAGAAGAGGTCACTCCTGAATGGTGGCCTTTTTCTTTTGGCTGTACAGCAGAGCAAATTGCTCAATTAAAAATGACAAATTCTTATTCTTCGAAAGAAATTTATGATAATAATCCCACAATCAAAAAAGCTGTGGATGCTCTAAGAGATCGCTCTTTTGCTCAAACAGAAGAAGAGCATCAAATATTTAGTGATCTTTATCATAAACTAATCGAGATGCACTACGGAGGCGCTCCTGATCGCTATTTCATGTTAAAAGACCTTCAAAGTTTTTATGATACACAGCTGAAAGTGGAAGAATTATATAAAAAACCGAAAAAGTGGGCTGAATATGCCATACATAATATTGCTGGGATGGGAAAATTTTCTACTGATTTTTCGGTTCATAACTATGCAGCACTGATTTGGGAAATTGAGCCTTGTCCAATTGATCAAGAGCTCTTAGATCGTGTGCGTTACGATTATGCAGCGCACAATCGATGCTGAAGGAAATTCAGCATCGATAAGGTGAGGATTATGCAATGATTTCGCGATACGGAAGACCCATGGCTTTTAATGTCACAATTAATTCCATGTATCTTTCTTTAAAGCTAATATCAGAGATTTTTGGAGAAGTAATTTCTAAGTTAGGTAGAACAATCCAAGCTCCTTCTTCCGTTGATGAAATAGTGATGCTAGATTTTAAGATACATTCTGGGTGCCCTTCTAACTGTGCGTCACGAGAAATGTAAATTGTACTTCCAAAATCGCCCCATTTAATACTTACCTTTTTATTCGATTCCGGTAAGTCTGTAATGAATTTAGATTCTATACCTCGAATGAAACGCCAAGCATTCTCAGTTTCTCTATGAATAGAAATGAGCATATCTTGTCTCAAAATTTGTAAAAAAGGGAGAAGTTTTTTAATTTCACTATTCTGGCTTTCTGAAATTTTGCTAAATACTTCATTAAATCTTGTAAAAATAGTGGAAATGCTAACTTTTTCTTTTTCTACAGATCCCATGATAGATAAAAGCTCTATACATTCTTGTTGTTGAAGATCTAAATTTACTCCTTGCATTAATAACGTTAAGAAAGTTTTCAAACTTTTCTTTAACCTGTTAGAGATTTTGTGATGAACGCTCTTAAGATTGCTTAATGTTTTCTCGACATCGCTGAAGTCCCAGTTTTTCTCATTAAATTGCTGCTTAAGCCATGTTTTAAATTCATCGGGAAGATTTAGCTTATCTGAAAAATAGTGTTCTTGTAATTCTTTTTCCCAATTTAATCCTGGAGGTAGAGCAAGTCCTTTGATATGCAATCCATAGCTGCATAAAATTCTTCGCATATCTGCATCCCAGCTTCCTTTATCATTACTAGTGATAGTTTCAAGAATACGATTTGCAATTTGCTGATAATCAGCCCCAGCTTTATTAACAGGTTCTTTATAAGTGATATAAAGAGTATTTTCTAGTTTTTCAACATAAAGATGAACACTTCTTCCCAATTGTTGACAAAAACGGACAATGTCACGAGGTGTTTTTTTGAATTTATTGTTTAAACTTTCTATAAATTTCGTGATTAAGTCCTTCAGATTTTTATCATTAAAAGAAGGTTTTGGTGGTATGTTACTCAAATTAGAAAAGTGTTGAACTACTAGTTGTAAATGCTGCATGTAGGTAAATAAAGTGATTGTGGGGCATTTTGCAGAAGTTAAATAGCCAGGACTTACTTCGTTTATCTCACTATTTTCAGAAAGATCATCAATACACAAAGGCTTGTAATAAACATTGCAAATATAATTTCCATGCTGCGTTTCATCTTTTATACTTTCTAAGTTTTTTGCAACATCTGATCTTGAAGGAATTCCCTTTGAAACGCTTTCTGTTAATTTTTTAATGCTTTCATCATCAGGGCTGAAACTTAGTCGTCGACTTTTAGCGGAATTTTGAGAAGTATTAACATGACTGGCAAGCTGTTTCCATTGGCTATCAAGACGCTTCCAAACCTTTTGGGCCAGCTTACTTTCATCTAAGCCATTATCTGAATCCGCAAGCGCAAAGCCAGTAGCAAAGTTTATGCGATTTTTAAATTCTTCTGGTAACTCATCCACTTCTTGTTGTAATTCTTGTCTGATTAGCGATAAGGTGGAGGTAAAGTTTTTTGCGAAGTTGTGGAGTTCTGATTGAACAGATTCTAAAGAAACAACTTCAGAACTTTGCGTTTCTTGAGTCAGTGGGAATTGTTTTGAAGAAGCTCTCTTTACTTTTCTGTCTATAAAATCAGAAGGTCCTGATTCAGTTTTGGTTGAAGAAATAGAAGAACGCCTATTTGCCGGAGGTTTTTGAGCACTAGCTTTACTCGATTGAGTTATTGGATTAACATTTGTAAAAATCGCTTCTGTTTTTTTTGTTGTCGAACTAGAGCTACTAGAAGGTTTGCTGAAGCCGAATGGATTAAAAATACCACCACTTTTCTTTGTTGCAGGAGCAGTAGGTTTTTTTGGCAAAGTTCTTTTCGGATCTAAAGTTGATGCAGGATTAGAACTTGACGGGGGCACAGGTTGAATATGAGGACTAGACATTTTTACCTATACTTTATTTAAAATTAAGCTTAATAATTGAATTTTTAAAATAAAATTTTAATATATTTAGATTTACAGTTGCAAAGCATATTTATTTTTTCATAAATATTCAATCACTATGATTGATCTTCTGTCATGTTTAATTTTCAAATATTTATTCTGTTTGTAAAAATTAATATTTTTTTATTCTAAATAGAAAATTAAATGTTAATCATATTTTTATATTTTTTATGAATTTCGCCATTAATCTGGAGTTGAATACAGAGAATATTAAATTTGAATTTTTTTTAATGACTAAAAAAATTGTTTATCGATTCAAATGAAAGAGCAAAAATAAATGAGCCTTTAATAGGAGAAAAAGATAAAGATTAAGGCTGATGATCCATTTTCTCGACATTTAAAAAACCCCAACGATCAAGAAGTTGTTGATATGTGTTATTGTCTCGAATTTTTTTCAATCCCCTATTAAATAATTTGATCAATTCGTGTCCATTTTCTGTTTTTAAGGCTACCAGGCGTAGACTCTCATTTGTAAGAGGAGCAGTAACAATTTTCAATTTTCCTTCATAAAAGGTTTGAGTATAAACATAAGCAGGGATAGCAGGAAAGATGGCTCCATCAATTCGCCTATCATCCAAATCTGATAAAGCATTTAAGATATTGTCATATAAACGTAGTTGAATGGTTGGATCTTTTTCCAAATTAAGTTTATCTGATGTGCCGGGTTGTATACCGATGAGCTTGATCGCTTTTTCATTCCAACCTTTCAAAGGACTTTGCGAAGAAATAATAAGCACAGGACCTAAAGGAAAATAAGGTTCTGAAAATGCGTATAAAGACTGATTAATTGGTGTAGGAGAAAGGCTGGAAATAATACCATCTAAATCCCCACTTTCAAGTCGCCTCAGCAAAAAGTTTCGAGGAGTAGATTGCAAACTGAAGAGAGTTCCTTCTTCTTTGGCAATTGATGTAAGTAAATCGAGATTGAAAGCCGATAATTGTCTCTCTTTATTCATCACATCAATAGTTGACCATTGTGCATCTTGACCGATGGAGTAAGTATGTTTTGTCAAATCAGAGGAAGAGCACCCTCGCATAAGAGAAAAAATAAAAATTAAAACGATTGCTAAAGCTAACCAATAAAGTCTTTTTACAGAAGCAAAAAACTGACTTATTTTATCTTTTAGCTTAGAAAAATCGAACATGAACACAGCCTATATCTCAATTATAAAACAAATTGTCATCATAGTTGATGAGTCAATTTTTTCCCTATAGAAACACGAGTTTTATATGAGATGAATAAAATACCAGACAAAAACATTTTTTACATTTTTCATTTCTCGTTTTTTGAAATTATTTTACATTTTACAGAGAGAAAAAAAAATTTAAACTTGATAGTCTTTGCTTTTAATAAAAGCTATGCTACGGTTCATTTTTTGACCGAACTTTACCCCATGGGCGAGAAAATGAATACATTAACAATGTTAAGGCAGCGTTCTTCTCAAGTTGTAGAAACTTCTGATTATCAATCAGTTGATATGCGTCAAGTGGCTAGTTTAATTTTAAGTGGAGGAGAAGGAACACGATTACACCCCCTAACTTTAGCACGCTGCAAGCCAGCTATTAATTTTGGTGGGAAATATCGTCTCATTGATGTTCCTATCTCTAATTCTTTACATGCAGGTTGCAAAAAAGTATTTCTACTGACGCAATTTCTTTCGTCTTCTTTGCATCAACATGTTTTTCAAACATACATGCAAGGACCAGGCGCCGGTTCTATTGAAATTTTAACAGCAGAACAAAAACCTTCCAAGAAGAATTGGTTTCAAGGAACCGCTGATGCAGTTCGTCAAAATATTGATTATCTTTTAGAAAGTCCTTTTGAATATTTTTTAATTTTATCGGGAGATCAACTTTATAATATAGATTTTCAGGAAATGGTTCATTTTGCTAAAAAAAATGATTCCGATGTTGTTGTTGCAACTATCCCAGTCAATACTCAAGACGCTAAACGGATGGGAATATTAAAAGTTGATGAACAAAATTCTATTACATCTTTTTATGAAAAGCCGCAAGATAATGATTTATTACAACAATTGCGAAGTCCATCGAATATTCTTGAAAAAGCAGGAGTCGCGCCAGCAGGCGAGCGAGTCTATTTGGGATCAATGGGGATTTATTTATTCAAACGAAAGGCATTAGTTGATCTTCTTTCTGAAGATATTCGAGAAGATTTTGGTAAACATTTGATTCCCACAAAAGTTGCCTCTGGGAAAATCTCAGCCTATCTTTACACAGGTTACTGGGAAGATATCGGAACGATTGAAACATTTTATCAGGCCAATCTTGCTTTAACTGAAACTAACCCTGTTTTTAACTTTCATAATGAAGCACGTCCTATTTACACATATCGATATGATTTACCACCTGCTAAATTTACTACTTGCCAAATTCAAAAAAGTATTCTCTGTGAAGGCTCTATTATCGAAGCAGACGAAATTACTCATAGCCTTTTAGGTCCGCGGACAGTCATTGGTTCTGGGGCAATCATTCGTGATTCTTATTTAATGGGAAATGATTATTATGTTTCTCCTGTAAATGATCATTGTAAACTTCCGTCTGAACCTCAGATTGGAGAAAATTGTATTATCAAAAAAGCTATTATAGATAAAAATGTTCGTATTGGAAAAGGCGTCCAGTTGATCAATAAACAACAGTTGACTCGCTACGAAAGTGAGTTTGTTTTTATCAGAGATGGTATCATTGTTGTTCCACGCGGATCAGTCCTTCCAGACGGATTTATTTTATAATTAATATTATCTATTTCATCACTCACCGAACGTATTTTTTTAAGTGAGTGATTAATTTTTTTTAGAGTTCATATGTTCTCAATTTGGGCAATTGCTGACCTTCATCTTCCTTTTGGTGCTCCTAATAAACATATGAGGATCTTTGGCCCACAATGGGAAGAATATACTGACAAAATTAAACAATCTTGGCTTGAATTGGTTGCTGAAAATGATTTGGTTTTAATTCCAGGTGATATTTCTTGGGCTATGCGCTTAGAAGAGGCTCGATTGGACCTTGATTGGATTGGTCAGCTTCCAGGGACAAAAGTATTGCTTAAAGGAAATCATGACTATTGGTGGGGATCATTATCCAAGATTCAGTCAATTTTGCCTCCTTCTTGTCATTTGATTCAAAATAATAGTTTTTTTTGGAATGGGGTAAATATTGCAGGAGCTCGCCTTTGGGATATTCCAGGAATCAGTTTTAATGAGTGGATTGATTTTAAGGATTTTGCGTGTATCAAAAAAATTAATGACGAAGATCGTTCAGAGGAAAGTCAAAAAATCTATGAACGTGAATTAAAGCGATTAGAAACAAGCTTGAAAACGATGCATTCTCAAGCAAAATTGCGTATTGCCATGACTCACTATCCTCCTATTGGAGCGAATTTAGAAGAAACAGAGGTAAGTCGTTTATTAGAAAAATATCACATTAATATTTGTGTATTTGGGCATTTACACAATGTTAAAGCTGACCGTGAAATTTTTGGTATGCATAACGATATCCGTTATCAGTTAGTTGCTTGTGATTATCTTCACCAATTTAAACCTATTAAAATAGCGGAACTTTCTTCTTTTTAACTATTTCAGTTTTAAAAAACGTATTTAATCATTGGCAAAAAAATCGACCTTCGGCTTGACCAAAAAAATTAACTTGAAGAAAGCGATTTTTTTCACATCTTATCTCTTCTCTTTGCCGCAATTGATAAAAAGCAAATTGGCTGCTTTATTTTAGATGAAGCCAAAAATAACCAAAAGATAGATGAGAGATGCATGTTATTGAAAAGGTTCTTATTCCTGATTAAAAATTGTTGAAATTCATCTATTTGAAAGTATCAATCAGCGAGCAAGTGTTTTTTGCGAGTGTAATATTATTAAGGTATGGGTACCATCTTGGGCAAATTTTAGATGCAAATAAATACGAATGAACTTTGAAAGATCAATTTTTTGAAATACGAAATACTGGCTTTTAGCTGAAGTTATATAAGATCAATTAAAATAAACAAATTAGACTAAAACTTAAAATAATACCGGCTTTTTCTTTTTTTTGTTTGTATATCGATAGACGATGCTGGTTTTGCAGCAGCATCGTCTAAAAGAATATTATCGAATAGGGCAGGCGCCATTAGCACAGGCTTCGGCTAAATCATCATCGCGAATATGAATACCGGAGTAATCAATATCTGACAATTTTGCGCAGTATGTTTCATATGCTTCTTTTGTGACAACTTCTTGAGGCAGATAAGCATAGCCTAAATCTTCAGCATTTTTAGTTGGATCGTTTCTAAATAAAAATGACACTCCAACGTAGCAGTCCCAATTTTTCATGAACCAGTCAATAATGGCGGGAACTTCAGATGGATCATAAGAAATGGTGTTCGAAACGTTTTGTTCGCACCAAGTCGTTTGAAGAATGCTGTATAGTTCTAGCTGAGCTACAGCTGAATCGGTATTGATTTCTACTTCTTCTATTTTTCCATTTTTTCTTGTCACCGTTGTGCGTGTGAAAGGCACATTTTCAAATTTAACGGGAAATTTGACTAACACAGATTCTGGTTCATAAGGTTTTTCAATAACGGTATAACCGGCTGCGCGGAATTTTGTGACTAGAGGGTCATGCTTAGAGTAAGTGATGTTATTAAATAAATACTTTCCAAGTGGCATGTGAATACCTTCAGGTACTTCTCCCCATTCTTCTGTTCCCATAATTTTGCTTATGGTTCCACTGGGTTTGATACAAGTCACATTTTTTGGTAAGGGGGAATTCAGCTCATTCGCCATGCTATATGCAGCACTAACTGTAATATTACGCATTCGTTTAAAATCATAAGCTGTCAAATCAGGACGTGCCCTTACACCAGTTAATCCTACCCCACAAAGATGTAAGAAGTCATTATTAAGATGCCAAGCTTCTTGTAGAATTTCGTCCCGTAGGTTAACCATCGTTTGGCGGTAGTTCATACGACCAGCAAGATAAAGAGCTCTTTCTAATCCAACTTTATCTCCTCTAAAAGCTAATACGTTGACTTCTGTCAAATTACAAAAACTTTTGTTACCCAAAAGTATTTCGACGCAAGGATTGCATCCTTTAAACCAGGGTGCTCTTCTTTCAGCTTCTGCAGCGTTGATAATACCAGGTTCAGATCCTCCTGAGTCCAACATTAATTGAAAAACTCTTTCTAATTCTTCTCGATTTGGTTTTGAGCGGAAAAGAAGGCTATTATTAGATTGTTGACGATGAGCATTGCCTTTTATCCACCATTCTTTTTTAGCGATGGCAAAATCTTCCCATTCTGGTTGATCATATTCAAATAAAGCAATTTGCGCTGAGCGCCGGCTAGATAAAATAGTTCCCAGCCAATTGACAATATCGAGGATATCCATACGGGTCAATAATTGATCCGATCGATCAGATAAAATTTTCGCAATAGCTTTAAAAGCTTTAGCAATTTGTTCATCTCCAGAAGAAATCCAACCATAACCTTTTAAACGGGTTCCCGCCGGACGGATTTCTGAAAAATCGAGAACAAGAGTTTGAGCAGGAAATTTACCAGCTACCAATTTACCGACAGCTTTTGCCCAAGCAATGGCAGAATCTCCAACTTTAATTGTCCATATATGTGTTTCTGGATCATAAGTTTCAACGTTATTTTGAATACCGCCTTTTTCAGTTCGATTTGAACGAATAACTTTGATTTCTTGAAGAGGTCTTCTAAAACCATTTAAAGTTCCTGTAATTGGTCTAAATCCAACACCACAACCTTGAAGAAGCAACCATAAAACATCCACTACATCATAAACTGTTTCGACATGTGTATATGAGCAATTAAACATGCTAGATTCGCGCGTGCGACTTAACTCAGTTCCACCTAACCACAAAGTACGGCCCGCAGGTGCGATTTGTCGGTTTGAAATGAGAGAGCGGATTTCTTCTAATTCGTCCTCTTGAGCTTCGTTAAGAGTGCGTCCTAGTGATCGTTCCCATAACCATCGTTGGTGAGAAATAACGCGTTCAACAACCTGATCCCAATTTTCTAGTTGTGTATCCCCTTCTTTGACGGGGCGATGATAAGTGCGTAAAGCGGTAGCCATCGCTCGAGCTGTTGGTTTGGTCATAGTGGTCCTCTATCTCTTTTAATTATTAATACAAGATCTTGTAGTTGCTTACTCAGAAAATTACAACGGGTTGTAGTAAAACTGCTTTTGTTATCTATTTTTTCAACTATAAAGTCAAGATACAGAATTTATTTTAACCTATTCAGAGTGTCTTCTGAAGCCTTTTTTAAGCTGTTGATTTTGAAGCATTTCGAATAAATGAAAAAAAAGTAAGATGATTTGAAAGCCTTGATAGCGAAGTAATTAGCAATTTTTGAGGGGTTTTATCATAATTATTTAAATATGAATTAGTTAAGAAAATTTAAGTTGTGAAAAAGTGATCCATCAATTTTCGAGGGCTGATCTCACAATTAAATTTAAAACTTGAATGATTACTCAAAAATATGTAATAAAATCTTTAGAGCAGGATCATTGGAATTGAAAGGATGGAGTAATTCTTTATTTGACCGTTGATGGATAAGAATATGAATAGATTTTTCTTTGTTTTCTTGATCGAGTCGGTGACAATAGTCTGCACAGATAAATAAAAAATCTTGAAAATCTTCTTCCGTCTGCAAAAGAGGAAGCGTGTTTTGTAAAACTTCTTTAAATGTATAGGGATCCCCAATTTCTGTCATAAATGAAAGCAGCTCTAAGTTAAACTCAAGGTCTTGCTTATCTAAATAATCTTCTAAAAGTTGAGAAAGTTGTTTAGTTGCGATTTTTCGATTAGAAAGACTCGAAAGTCTTGCCCGCAATAAATCAAACCACTTATTGGTTCCCAAATAGGTAGAAAAATCGTCTAATAAATCTAAAGCATAAGCTTCATTTTCTTCTTCAATTCTTTCAGAAATAAAATCGTAAAGGAAAGTTTCAATGTCATTTGCACAATAGGTAGAAACTCCGGTAAAAACTTCTTGAGGAGGAATTCCTTGATCTGCATTTTCATCTAAAAGAGTAATAAATTGATTTAGTTGATCTTGTAGTAACGTAGAGTTTTCAACTTTTCCTTGATCGTATTGATAAATGAGTTGATCAAGCTCATTACATATAATTGATAAAGAAGGTTTTTCACTTAAAAGCCTTCTCCAAAGCTCAAAAATTAATAAATAAACCTGATCTTCGTTTTGAGCTTTAAGCTCCCGATCTCCCACTAATTGTTCTGTCAAATCTTCGGGCGATTCGCACTCATCGGCATAAGCAATAAAACTACTTTTATCGAGATTAATGTTTAATTTCTTTAATCGTTCAAATAGTGTTTCAGTTGAAAAAATGCGATAATCGTCTACTTGCCAATGATCGACTTTCATCTGAGGATTATTAAGCCAGTTCATGCGTAATAGATTATATAATGCGCGTCTTTCTATTGCTGTCATATGATTAATTAATTTAAAATGTGAAGAAATTGAAATTAAAAAGATTCATTTTTCGATATGAAAAGATTTTAGATTATTTTAAGGCTAAGTATAAAATAATAAATAACTTAGCTGTAACTTGTTAACTCGAAAAGGTCCAAACTGATTATAACAAAACAGATAATAAAAATCTCATATTTATTAAGCTAAATTTTAAAAGAATTTTTAATTGTTCATCACATAATCAATTAAAAATTCTCTTAAATAATTCGAACGGATTGACTGGGTACGTAGCCAATTTGATGATTATCATCTATTACTTTTAGCCAGTAGCCTTGATGGACTATATCAATCACTTGGATTTTTTGCCCTGCAAGGAAAGGTATTGTAGACAATTGAGGTTCTTCCAAACTAGGAGCTCGATATAAACTAGTGGAAGTAATAAAAATAGCATAAATTGGAATAATATATAATGAAATAATTAAATTTAATAAGCTGTATAAGACGAAGCTACCTGTCAAAAAAGAAAGAATTTTAGTAAATTGCGTTCGAATCCAAATAAAAATTGTCATAAAAAGGACAAAAGAAAGAAAAGAGTAAAAAAACATATAGAATTTATCAGAAAAAGAAAGATAGGAAGAGAGTAAATAATCATTAATTCGAGAGTTTTTCATAGGTGATAATCCTAGCTTATTGTGGGTAATATAAAGATGCTCTTGAATAATTAAATTGCGAGGATTTTGTTCTTTAGCACGTTCATAGTACAAAATAGACCAAGGATATTCTTCGAGTTGGAAGTAAGTATCAGCAATTGCTTGGTTAAGTTTGCTAGAGCTTCCTTGTGCATTTTCGATGCTTAAATACAAATGAAGGGCTTGATTGAAAGCATTTTTTCTTTCTTGAAAAGTAGATGCTCGCAGGCCATTTTCATAATATTGATTGGCCTGTTGGAGCGAGGCCTCTTGATAAGCTTCTAAAGGAAAAAAGAAGAAAAGGAAACTTACAAGTAACATCATGGTTTATCTATAATAATCCAAAAGAGAATGAAAGAAAAAAGAACCAAAGCTGCTGTAATTAGACCTAAACCGAAGAATGAAGGATGGTCTGAAATAGGATTTGAAAAACTAATTTTTTTCAGACTTTTCCGATAACTATTTAATGCAAAAAGAAAAATACAGATTCCCCATAAAATAAGGAACTGTCCCATTAGGTGAGCTGTTTTTTTGTGAGAGGTAGTTTGAAAAAAAACAAATCGCGCAATTGCAATCCCTATTCCAATACCAGTTAACCCAGTCCTAAGCCATGCTAAAAAAGTCCTTTCAGCAGCTAAGCGAGTCCTTTCCTGAGCGAGAAGGTTTCGTTCATCTACAGAAGGTTGAGGATCAGTCATTTTTGTCCTTATCATCTCAATTTAGAATAAATGAATTCAAAACTTAACTTAATAATTTTTGGGCTTGTACTTTAATATCAGCTATTTTCATCCCTATACTTGGGCCATACTGTAAAGACTGCAACTGGTAAATAAACTGTCTCATTTTTCCGGCTTTCCCTTGAGTAGAAAGATCTTCTAAAGAAGTAACTTTTATAGGGAGAATGCCTTCTTCCCATACTTTCCACCAAGTAGCTTTTTCAAGCAACTGCAAGATTTCTTTTTCCGAGCTTTTTTTGGTTTTTAAAGCTTGCTCTAAAAGAATTAAACTTTGCTTTTTAATTTTTTTAGGCTTTAAATCCCATAATTTTTTCCAATATGATTGAAGGGTTAGCCAACTGATTCCCAAAGGAATTACTAATAAAATCCATGGAGTTTGCGTCCAATTATGGCCCAATCTAGGCAAATTTTGTGAATCTTTGATTTCAAGAGGACTAAGTGGCCATGAAGAAGAGTTCCACAGAATTTTTTCGTTGGGGATTTCATTTTCTTTTTCTAAAGAAATTGTGGGATAAGGTGCCATTGGCATTGTTTTAAGATCAATAGGAATAGGATCTGTTCTTTTAAGGATATAGCGGCTCGTTACAGGATCGAAAGAGGAAATTTCAAAAGAGGGAATCGTATTAATAAATGTAGAAACGGGAATAAGTTCGATTTGAAAATATTTTGAAGATTCTTTTATTTCTCCTGTCAGAGGGAGGTCATTGAATTGAAAAAAACCACTAAATCCAGGCTGACAATAAAAATCTGGAAGTTGAAAATCTTCTAGATTTTCGACGCCAGAAATATACATATCTATCAAAATTTTATCTTCTAATTGTCTTTCGGAAGATGTTCTCATTTTGATTTTAACATCAACGACACCCAATGCCCCATTAAAAGAATAGGGCTTGTTTTCCAAAGGAAAGGGCTTTACTTGCAAGTAGACAGCTGGAGCCTCCGCTTTGAGGAGTGGCTGTTGATAATTTTTCTTACCGAAAAAATTAGTTTGGTAACTATAACCCGAAATTGAAGAAGGCCCTAACTTAAAACTTCCTATTTGGTTTGCTTCCACTTCTTGAGAAATTTCTTGCACTGTGATCTCACCATTTTGAAAGTCTCTAATATGTGCATCCCCAATTTTTTTGAAGGCGTCAGCATGAATGAAAGGAAGAAGAGACTCTGTTAAATCAACACTTTGATTATAAGAAATGCGGTAAAATAAATTGGTACGTTGGCCTGGATACAGTAAAGTAGGGCCTTTAATACTTGCCTCTAATTTGAAAATCAAAGCATTAGAAGGAGAGGAGCGTTTTAATTGTATAGAAGCAGGGGAAAATTTAGAATTTTTTGGGTTTAAAAGTGAACTTTTCAGCCCTTTCACTTCATAAGAACTGGGAGGGCTACTTTGAATTTTATCTCTTATTTTAACTGAAATAGGAGGTAAAACATACAGTCCTTTAGCTTGCGGAGAAAGAGTGAAGTGATAAAAAGATACAATAGTTTTGGGTAATTCTCCAGAAACATTTACATTTTTAATAAAAGTAACTGAAAGAGGCTTTCCCTCTATTTGAAATGAATTAGAATCAATTTCGTCTTGAATTTGATGAGTAATACTAATTATTCCTGAAAGAGGATGATTTTCTTGATTGTTTTGAGAATCAATAGAAGCCTCAACCTTTATGTTTACGGCTGATAAAGTTGACATAAAGGAAAGAAAATAAATGCATAAAGCTCTAATCATTTTTTTACCATGAATGTCTCACTTTAGAAGTTTGACCTTTTTGGGGTTGATCATTTGATTGCATTTCTTGGAGAAGTCGAAGGGTTTCTTGAATGTCTTGACTTGTTTTTGGCTTACTATTGGAATGAGAAGGATCTGGATTAGGATTAGGGCTTTGCTCTGAAAATGAAGGAGAATTTTCTAATAATTTTAAAGCTTGTTGCCAATTAATAATGGTTTTTTGTTGCTCATTTAAAATAGCAAAAAATTGTAAAGGTAAACTTTTCATCCAAATTTCAGTTTGCTTAGCTGCTAGTAATCCATTTTCAAATAAAGGAATGACTTGTTCCCAGGGGTGTTTTTGACAAGCTATTTTAGAATCTCTTGCGTTAAAATTCATTTTTTCTTCTTTTAAAGCGTTTGGAATAAAAGATAAGGATTGCTGAATTACTTGATGTTGCTTAGCTTGAACATCTTTTAGCATGATTTCCTTGTTTGCAAAATCTTCAGATAATGTGACAAGTTGTGTGAGCTCATTTCCTCTGATAGCGGTTTGTAGAGCTTGTTGAAGAATTTGTTTGCAAGTTTTTTCTTCATTTTCCTCAGCTTGTAAGTTCTCAATCTCACTCAAAGCACGAATGACATAAAAACGGGAAATAAATGGACGATTAATTTGAATTTCTTCCATGGCTTTTTTTAAAAATTGTGAGGATGGCTTGAGGAAATCTTTTTTATCAAAAGAAGTTTGTGTATCTAGCAAACCTTTTAAAATGACTTCATCCATCCTATTCAAAAGCGTTAACTGGTAGCGTAATACAAGAGTTTCTAAATCGGATTGTGAAGCAAATTTTTGAAGAGAATCCTCTGAAAATTGGAGGTGATTCTGAACATTTTCCCAATTGCTGTTTAGTGAAGCATCTAAAGCATTTGTGAAGTTTTCGAAAGCAATTGTGATTATTTTTCGCTGATCATCAGATAAAGGAATTTTTTTTAAACCATCCCAAAGGGGTTCTATTGTTTTCATTTGAAAAGTAAAATATTTTAAATAAGCAGCATTAAATTCATGAGGAATTATCTGCTTAGTAAAAAATAAGGAAAAATGAAGAGCTGTAGCAAGACTTTGTCGCAGAATCGTCAATAAAGAAGCTAAATCAAGATTAGCAAAAAATTGATCTTTGAGCTCTTTATTAATCTGGTTGAGCGCTAACACCCCTTTATTTTGAAGAATATGAATATCTATTGGAACTAAGCAGTCAGAAAGATTTTGTTCAACTTTTTGGATACGACAATCAATATCTTTTGCGGTTTCTAATTCTTTTAAACTTTGCCAAATGAGGTAGCGTCTTTCTCCTAATGAATTTGTATTATTTTGTGCGGATAATAGCTTCGCTTGTCCTAAACGTGCAGCGGCTCGATTGAGAGTTACAGATCGTAAAAGTTGAGGAGAAGAAATTGAAGAAAGGGCAATTTGATTAAAAATTTTTAGGCCAGCCTCCCACTCTTGCTGAAGAACTTTTACTGTTCCCCAGTTGTATAAAATAAGAGCTTGTTGCCAATCAGGTAAGCCTTGTGTGGAAAGCTTTTCATAAAGTTGACTTGCTTGTTTTAAATCGCGTGTTTCGGCAAATGCCTTTGCCTGGCTCCCCAATTGCGAAATGGACTCATTAGATTCCAATCCTTGAAAATATAAGATTCCCATTCCCATATAAAGAAGAAAAATTCGTTTTTTCATGGTCGCCGTGCATCAGGTAAAATTAAGTATAAAAGAAGAAGAAAAATACTTATTCCTAAAGGAATTTGATAATATAAATCTGATAGAAGTTCATCTTGTTTTGCAAGACGAACTTTTCTTTCGAGAGATTGGGTTGGTTCGGTTTGTTTACGAACGGATTCGTTTAAAAGCTGTTTATTTAATTCTTCCGTTAAGTTTTTATTTGTCCAGGATTCAGCGAGATAGTATTTACCTTGATAGTGGGTAGCAAGCTGTTCTAACAAAAAGGGCTCTAATTTAGAATAAACAGGTTTACCTTCCAAAAGCACGTGTGGGATAAGTTGAGGTTGAGATGATCCCATGCCAACTGTCAAGAAATATAAATGATCTTTAATCGGATCGGGTAAAATACTTAAGATATTTTGAATCGCTTTTTGTTTATATGGATCTTCTAATTTTTCAAATTGTTCATCACCTCCGTCACTAAATAAAATCAATGTCAATAATTTTTCTTTTGGAAGTTCAAATAATTTTTTCTTGAGTAAAGTAAGAGCTATTTCAAAGTTTGTTCCTTCTACATCTCCTTCATTAATGGATAAGCCTTTAATCATCATCCGTGTAAATAAATAATCGTTTGTTGAAGGGACCATAGGAGTTAAAGTAGAGGTAAAAGCATAAAGGGATACCGTTTGTCCTGTTAATAAAGAAATAAGGTTATCCATGATATCTTTTGCACGTTCTAATCGCGTTTCTCCATTTGGATTATCTTTTACATCCATCGAAGCTGAGGTGTCTACTAATAAAATAATTTCATGCGAATGAATTTGTTTAGCCAAATCAATTGTTTTTGGTGAAGGAATTCCTCCTGCAAAAGAGAGGTAGCGAAGATTGCCTTGAGGATTCATTAAAGCTAAACAAGCAAATAGCCAACAAAGTAAGCAAATCATCATTTTGCAGAGATGGACAAATTTTGAACGAGGAATTAACAAAGATTTTAAGACTTTGTCAGAAGCAAACGCTATTGTTTGTTTTTGTCGATAGTAAAAGAGACAACCTTGCAAAAATAATAAAGGCAACAAAAATAGAATCAGAAAGCTTGCTTGGGGAAAATCAAAAAAGAGATTACGGATAGACATCATCACCTCTTTCAACACAAATTTTGAATAAACACTGAATCGTTACAAAATTTCTTTTTGAAATAGGAAAAAAAAATGCCATATGATCTTCATTTTTTTTATTCAAAATTTGTATATTCATGGAAATTTTCTCAACCAAGTACTCTCTAAAAAAATAGCTAAGAACAAACAACTTAATCCAGCGGCAATGAAGTAAGGATAAAACGATACTCGATGTTTAATCACCGGGGAAGAGATAAATGAATCCAGGGGTAATGAACTTTTTTCTAATCGATCAATAGTATCAAATACACGTTTTAAGTCTTTCTCTTGATTGGCTAAATAAAGTTGACCTCCTGTTGATTCTGCTAAAGTCTCTATTTGTCGCCTATGGGGCGCAAATTGTGGGGAAGAAAACTTTGGATCTACATTAATAATATAAAGATGAATTCCTGCATTTTTAGCATAAGCAATGGCTTCATCAAGCTCAATTGTGCGTAATCGATTACCATAATCCAATCGATTAGGATCTTGGAACCCATCAGTTAAAACAACCATAATAGCATTTTTAATTTCGTAGGCAGGCTTACCCTTTTTTTGTAATTCTTGTGCAAAATGTTTTGTAGCAACAATTAAATGAGCTGTTTTATAAATCGCATAGCCCATTGCTGTTCCATCTTCTTCCATGGAATTGATGGCTTTTAAATCATTTAATTGATTGATAAGCATTTCATGATCTAGGGTCAGAGGAGATAAAATTTTAGGGACTCTAGCAAAAGCAACGAGTCCGATTAAATCTGAAGGACGATGTAAAATAAACTGACCAGCCATTATTTTAAGTAGATCAATTTTAGTAAAAGACCTTCCTCTTTCAAAAAAACTGTTTGAAGAAATTTTTTCGTTCATAGAACTAGATTGATCGACGATCAAATAAATCGCAATTCCTTCTGTAGGAATTGGTAAAGAGGGTTGTGCTAATGGATCGTTTTTAATAAATAAAAAATGAGGATCTATAAAAGCTATGCACCAAAAAAATAAGGTTAATTGATAAAGTCTGTAGGGTAAATGAGAGAAATGGCGTCGTTTAGAAGAACGATTGATTGATTCTAAATCAGAAAATGCTAAAGAAGGAAGATAAGGAGTTTGCCATTTTTGCTGAAGCCAATATGCCATAAACAGGAAAATTCCTAAGATAACTAAAGCTAGATAGTCAATCGTCAATGGCAAAGATTCCTCCTTATTTTAAATTGTTTTTTTTATATCTGTTCTTTTTTCTCGAGTCTATTTGTTTTTTATATAAAGTATAAGCATAAGGGGCCATTCTTACAGTTTCTTTGCTTGAAATTTCAATTATAGTCAGACATACTATTTTTTTATCACAGAAAGTAACGTGGATAGAATTAAAGACAATTTCTGTGAGTTTATATTTTAAAACTTTCTTTTCTGGTTTTTCATGATTCATCCTTCGGTAGTAGCAGCTTTTGATTTTGACAAAACATTAACAAATCGGGATTCATTGCTTCCTTTTCTTTATGAACAGACAGGTTTTTTTCAAGCTTCATGGAAAATAATTCAATTAGCTCCCGTTTTCTTAAAATTTTTCTTTGGCAAACTTTCTAGACAAGAAATAAAAGAAAAAATTTTAACACAGTTTTTCAAAGGTATACCTATTCGACAGCTTAAGGCTATTTGTAAACGTTATGCAGACAAAAAATTAGATGTTTATTTAAACGCTCAAGCTATTGAAAGGCTAAGATGGCATCAAAGGCAAGGCCATCGTTGCATTCTTGTGAGCGCATCTATTGACCTTTATTTACGTCCTTGGGCAGAAAGATATGGGTTTGAAGAAATTCTTGCTTCGACATTAGAAGTAGATTCTAAAGGGAATGTGACAGGAAAATTAAAAGGAAAAAATTGTTGGGGAGTTGAAAAAACTAAACGCCTTACGAATTACCTTGGCCCTAAAGAAACTTATCAACTTTATGCTTATGGGGATAGTCTAGGCGATCAAGAACTTTTAGCATTAGCCGATTACCCTTTTTATAGAAGCTTTAAAACTAAAATTTTTTAATCTATTTTATCTGCAACCTGTATGATGTTTGTTTAAGTGAGTTGAGATCAAACACAAGGTTTGGCCAATTGTTTGACAAAATAGCATTAATTTTCTCCACCCAATTGTTGTAAAAGTTTAGCATTGTTGTAAAAGTTTGGCGATAAGAGCTGTCCATCCTGTTTGGTGATTTGCTCCATGCCCTTCTCCTGTATCCCCATGGAAAAATTCAAAAAAGAGAAAAAGATTCTGCCAATCCTCTTCGTGATTAAAGGGGCTATTTTTTGGGTAGATAGGACGCATTCCATCAGCACGTTTTAAAAATAAAGAGATAAGACGATTAGAAAGTTGTTTAGAAATTTCTCCTAGGTTCATGAGATTTCCCGATCCAGTCGGAAATTCGACTTTAAGTGAATCTCCATAGTAGTGATAGAATTTTTGTAATGATTCAATTAAAAGATAATTAATAGGAAACCAAATGGGGCCTCTCCAGTTAGAGTTACCTCCCGCAATAAGGCGAAATTCTGCCTCTCCTGGATGATAACTAATAAAGTGTTCTTGATTCCAAATTTTTAATGAGTAGGGATGCTTTTCATGATATTTAGAAAGAGAGCGAATCCCATATTCCGATAAAAACTCGTTTTCATCAAATAAATAGCCTAAAGTTTGAACCAGACGTTCTTTATCTAAAATAGATAAAAGATGTCTCGCTCCTGTACTCGTTTCTTCTACCGAAGCTAGTTTACTTGTATAGTCCGGCCTTTCTTTCAAGAACCATTCTAATCTCTGTTTGTAAATGGGTAAAGCATCAAGAATTCGACGGTCAATCGTTTCAACAGCTAAAATGGGTAATAAACCAACTAATGATCGAATACGCAAAGGAATGACATCACTACTTGTGTGAAGAGCATCATAGAAAAAACCATCTTCATTACACCATAGCGAATATCCCTTTTGCTCGGGTTTGATCATGGCACTGGCGATACGTAAGAAATGTTCAAAAAACTTTGTGGCAGAATCTTGATAAACGGGATTTGTTCTGGCCAGCTCGATAGAAATTTTCATCATTAAAATGCAGTAAAAACTCATCCAAGCTGTTCCATCCGCTTGATCAATGCGAGCATCATTAAGAGGGGAGCTTCTGTCAAAAATACTGATGTTATCTAAACCTAGAAAGCCTCCTTGAAAAACATTATTCCCTTTTTCATCTTTTTGATTAACCCACCAGGTAAAATTAAGCAAAAGTTTATGAAAAATGGCTTCTAGAAAATTTCGATCGGGTTTTCCTGTTTGTTTCCCGTCAATTTTATAAATCCTCCAGGCTGCCCAAGCGAGAACGGGAGGATTGACATCGCTAAAGTTCCATTCGTAAGCGGGAAGTTGACCATTCGGATGCATATACCATTCTCTTGTCATAAGAATCAGCTGACGTTTGGCAAAGTCTGGATCAATCAATACTAGTGAGATACAATGAAATCCAAGATCCCAACTGGCATACCACGGATATTCCCATTTGTCGGGCATTGAAATAACATCAAAGTTGACAAGATGAATCCAACCTTGATTACGGTCATTTTGACGCTCCAGAGGAATTTGCTTATCTCCTCTTAACCATTGTTCAATATCATAATAATAGAGTTGCTTGGACCATAAAAGTCCCGCAAAGGCCTGTCTTTGTAAATTTTTTGCATCCTTATCTAAGGCTTGATTTTGAACTTGTTCATAAAAAAGATCCGCTTCATGTTTTCTTAATGAAAAGATCTCATTAAATCCCTCAAATGGGTGTTTAAGAGAATTTTTACATAAACGGAGGTGAAAAATTTCTGTGTGTTTGGCAGGGAGGATCGATTTATATAATGCAGCGCCTTTGGAACCTTTTTTAGCAGGATTTACTGCTGTTTTGTCTTGATGGACTAAATAACGGTCAAAAGCATCTTTCACATAAGGTGTTGGGTTGGGTTTTCCCATTAAACGTTCAAAGTTTGTATCATTTTCTGTGAAAATCCAATCGGGATTGTCTTGAGCATAAAGATAATAGGTGCGTAAAGCAGGATGTTCGATTTTAATAAACGAACGATTGCCTTCTTGTTCTTGAAATAAAAAAGGCTTCGTCGGTACATCTTCCATGGGACCTTCAGGGTATCCCCAACTCCACGTATTTCGAAACCAAACAGTCGGTAATAAGTAAAGAGGAGCAGCTTCAGACGCTTGATTAGTAATTGATAGACGAATAAGGATATCTTCATGCCCTGCTTTTGCATATTCTATCTGGACATCGAAATAGCATTTATCTTGAAAGATGCCTGTATCGATTAGTTCATATTCGGGATCACGAGAAGAGCGTCTTTGATTTACTTGAATAAGCTGTTCGTACGGGTAAGCTTGATGTGGATATTTATAGAGCATTTTCATATAACTATGAGTCGGAGTATTATCTAGGTAAAAATAATACTCTTTGACATCTTCACCATGATTGCCTTCTTGAGGATTTAAGCCAAAAAAACGTTCTTTAATAATCGGATCTTTTCCATTCCACAAAGCAATTGCAAAACAAACGTATTGATGTCGGTCTGAGATTCCTCCAATTCCATCTTCATTCCAACGGTAGGCTCGCATTCTAGCATGATCATGAGGGAAATAGTTCCATGCATTTCCTGTTTCACTATAATCTTCACGCACAGTTCCCCAAGCACGATCACTTAAGTAAGGCCCCCATTTTTTCCAATTCGAATGACGTTGATGATGCTCTAGTAAACGTTGGTGCTCTGGAGATGAAGTCATAAATATTTGAAGCAAAAGCTTAATTTAAATTTAAATTTTTTTGAGTACATATTTGTCTTACTTGACTCATAACATTTATTGGAATTTATCAAATCAACATTGCGTAAATTATTTATTAAAAATTAACTTGTTTTTATTTTTTGACCAAATTTCTTCAAATTATTTTTTGAAATTCATAAAATTTTTAGAACTTTTTTAAGAATCAACTTTTTAAAAAGGAAAATTTAAGCATTTTTAGTTTCAACTGACAACTGCCCAATCAATTAATTAGGTCTTAGAAAATATCGCTGCCATTTTTCTTTTAGTAGGAGGAAGTTGAGATTATGAATATCACGCTAACAAACATATTTGAAAGCCCAGATAAAATTGAAATTAGGCGGCCGTAGGTACAAATGAAAAGCATATCCTGTCTCAGTTTCTAATAGAGAATTTATTATTGGTATTGGCGGGAGGCTCTGCTTGTTATATTTGTGGGGTTTCTTATTTTATCAATCAATTTTTACGTTTATTTAGTCATAAAAATTTAATTTGTGATGAGTGTTATTTTTTTGAATCAGCCTTAAGCTTGGAACTCATGAATTTTCTACTCTAAAAATTCGGTACTGAATTAATATCGTCTGCAACAAAAAGCGCTCAATAGCATTCACTATCGGTAGAAATTGTTAAGGGAGAAATATGAAAGGAATTGTTCTAGCCGGAGGAAGTGGCACAAGACTTCATCCATTAACATTGGGAGTGACTAAACAGCTACTGCCAGTTTACAACAAACCGATGATTTATTATCCCCTTTCAGTTTTATTATTAGCCGAAATAAAAGATATCTTGATCATTTCCACTCCAGAAGATATGCCTGTTTTTAAACGACTGCTTGGGGATGGATCTCACTTAGGTGTTCGTTTTACCTATGAGATGCAGCCAAAACCAAACGGTCTCGCCGAAGCTTTTATTATTGGTAAAGATTTTATTGGAAAGGATTCTGTTTGTCTGGTGCTGGGAGATAATATTTTTTATGGGAGCCATTTGAGCAATCTTTTAAAAAGTGCCAAGGAAAAAAAAGAGGGGGCTACTTTATTTGGTTATGAGGTAAAAGATCCTGAAAGATATGGTGTCGTTGAATTTGATGGGCAGGGTAAAATTTTGTCGATCGAAGAAAAGCCTAAAATTCCGAAATCTTCTATTGCTGTGACAGGTCTTTATTTTTATGATAATCAAGTCGTAGACATAGCTCATGGCTTAAAACCCTCTGCACGAGGAGAATTAGAAATCACAGATGTCAACCAAGAGTATTTAAATAGAGATCAAGCATGTGTTCATGTGATGGGAAGAGGATATACTTGGTTAGATGCAGGGACTTATGAAAGCCTTATGCAAGCAAGTCAGTTTGTTCAGGTGATTGAGCAAAGACAAGGACACTGCATTGCTTCTTTAGAAGAAATTGCTTACAATCAAAAATTTATTTCTCAAACCCAGTTAAAATTGTTGGGTGAAAAACTCGGGAAAAGCTTGTACGGACGTTATTTAATGGAAATTGCAGAAAAAGGACCTTACTATGGAAATCATTGATTTGCAACTTAAAGGGTTAAAATTGGTGAAGCCTAACGTATTTAAAGATAATAGAGGTTTTTTTCTAGAAAGTTTTCAGCAACCTCTTTATCAAAAAATGGGGATTCAAGAGATTTTTCTACAAGATAATCATTCTTTTTCTCAAAAAGGGTGTATTCGTGGAATGCATTTCCAATCTTTTCCAGGTCAGGCAAAACTTGTGAGAGTGGCTGTGGGAAAAATTTATGATGTGGCTGTTGATATTCGTCCTGAATCTCCTACATTTGGACAGTGGGAAGGGATTGTTTTAGATGATAAAAATCACCATCAACTTTTTATTCCAGTAGGATTTGCGCATGGATTTTGCGTTTTGAGTCAAGAAGCCCATGTAATGTATAAAGTGAGCACTCCCTATGATCCTCTCTATGAAAAAGGTTTTCGTTGGAATGATTCACAAGTAAATATTCAATGGCCTATAGAGCAACCAATAGTTTCTGAAAGAGATAAACAATCTCCTTCCTTTCGTGAAAGCATGCTTCAATTAACTGAGATTAGAAAATGAAAAAGATTTGGGTATGTGGCGCATCGGGTATGCTTGGTTCCCATTTTAAACGTTTATTAAACAAACGGCAACTGTCTTTTGTTGCCAATGATGATAAAAAAATTGATATTACCAATTTAGAAGCCGTTTTAGATTTTGTAAGAACAGAACAAATCACTCATATCATCAATTGTGCGGCTTACACACAAGTTGATAAAGCTGAAACAGATCTCAAACAAGCTTATCTCGTCAATGCCTGTGGACCACACCATCTTGGAATTGCAGCTCGGCATCAGAATGCACATGTCATTCATTTCTCGACTGATTATGTGTTTGATGGAAAAGAAAACTTGCCTTATACCGAAGAACATGCTTGCGCTCCCATTGGAGCTTATGGAATGAGTAAATTAGCTGGGGAAATCAAACTCTTAGATGAATTTGATCGCTCTTGTGTCATTCGCACATCTTGGTTATTTGGCTTACCAGGCAAAAATTTTGTTGAAACGATGTTAAGATTGATGAATGAAAAAGCACAGATCAAGATTGTTTGCGATCAGATGGGAAGACCGACTTATGCGCAAGATTTAGCTGAAGTTGCTTTACAATTTTTGGATAAGTCGGGAATTTATCACTTTGCTAACTCTTCTGAAACTAACTGGTATGAGTTTGCTAAAGAGATTTATAGACAAGGAAAGGAATTTCAATTGATTCAAAGAGATTGTCAAATAGAACCTATTATGACTCATGAATATCCAACACAGGCTAGACGACCTGCTTATTCTACTTTAAATACTCAAAAAATAGAATCTGTGCTTAGATGGAAACCACGTCCCTGGCAAGAGGCATTAAAAGATTACTTGACGATATATAAAAATTTCCAAGGTAAGCAACAGGTGAGCTAGTTATGCAACCAAGAAAAGTTCAAAATATTCTCGTGACTGGAGGGGCAGGTTTTATTGGATCAGCTTTTATTCGTTATTTACTTGCCCCTGAAACTGAATTTAAAGGAACTTGTATCAATTTTGATGCTCTAACATATGCGGGAAATCTAGAAAATTTAGCTTCCCTTTCAAGCGATCCTCGTTATATTTTTGAACAAGGCAATATCTGTAATGAAGCATTTATTGAACATGTCTGTCAAGAGCATGCAATTGATACAATTATTCACTTTGCGGCAGAAAGTCATGTAGATCGTAGTATTTTAGGGCCAAAAGTGTTTATTGAAACAAATATTTTAGGTACTTTTTCTTTATTAGAAGTAGTGAGAAAAAATCCTCACATTCATTTTCACCACGTTTCAACAGATGAAGTATATGGAACATTAGGGGCAGAAGGTTATTTTACAGAAGAAACAGCTTATCGACCTAACTCTCCTTACTCCGCTTCGAAGGCTTCATCTGACCATCTTGTTCGCGCTTATCATCATACCTATCATTTATCCACTTGCATTTCTAATTGTAGTAACAATTATGGACCTTATCATTTCCCTGAAAAATTGATTCCAGTCATGATTTTGAACTGTTTGGATCGTAAACCCTTACCTGTCTATGGACAGGGAGTTAATGTGCGTGATTGGTTGTATGTAGAAGACCACGCTAAGGCTCTTTACTTATTGCTTCAAAAAGGAAGAAGTGGGGAAACTTACAATATTGGTGGAGAAGCAGAATGGCGAAATATTGATTTGATACATGAAATCATCAGACAAATTGCAATTACTCAGCAAATAGAAGTTTCTGAACTTGAAAAGCTCATCACTTATGTTAAAGATCGGCCTGGCCATGATTTGCGTTATGCTATTGATTGTTCTAAAATCAAAAATGAGTTTGGCTGGTCTCCTTCCCACCGTTTTGAAGAAGGTCTCCATAAGACTATTCAATGGTACATACAAAATGAACAGTGGGTAAAAATATCCAAACGGGCAGTTATCGGAGATGGATAGAGCTTAATTACGCCGATCGTTAAATGAAGAAACTTTTTTTCGAAAGAGATCTCATTAATCCATGGCGACTTGCTGAGTTTTATTTGTGGTATTTTTTTTGCATAACCAAATTAAAGGAATGCAGGCCAAGAACACCCATCCTGTTAGCCAAAAGACATCATTAACAGCTAATAAATACGATTGAGCGGACAATAAATCTTCCAAAATAAGATTGGATTCAGGTTGACTTAAGCTAAGTGATTGTTTTAAATTTTCGTAAAATTCCCATGTTAAAGGATCATAAATTGTCGTTGCTTCTGTTAAACGGCTATGGTGAAAAATTTCTCTACGATCCCATAAAGTAACATACAAAGCCGTTCCGAATCCTCCTCCAGCAATTAATCGAATAAAATTAAAAATTCCTGAGGCGCCCGCTAATTCGTGATTAGGAATGGGAGACAATGAAATTGTTACAAGAGGGATAAAAAAGAAACTGAGACCGATTCCTTGAAAAAAGCGAGGAAGCATCAATTTAAATAAACTGACAGAAGGAGTCAATTCACTAAACCAAAAGAATGTTAGTCCAAAACTGATAAAACTAAATGTTGTCATGATTCTTGGATCAAATCGACTAACATTTTTTCCGATTGTAGAAGATAAAAATAGAGGAATTATTCCAATTGGCATAACAGCAACTCCTGCCCAAAAAGCCGTGTAACCCATTTCTGTTTCTAACCAAAGGGGAAGTAAGACAGCGCTTCCAAAAAACATGAGAAATCCTATCGCTCCCAAAATTGTTCCGATTGTAAAGTTACGATGTCTAAAATAAGAAAAATTCATGACTGGATGTTTCGCATAATAGTTCCAGGGAATAAAAAGTGTAAAAGCGATTACGCAAGTCACGATAAGGACACGAATAGTCAAAGAGTTTAACCAGTCTAATTCTTGCCCTTTATCTAAAAAAACTTGCAATGAGCTAATGCCAATGGTCAAAAGTAAAAGGCCAGTCAGGTCAAGAGGAACTTTAGATTTTCCTTCGTGAGGAGGATCTTGAATTAAAAGACCTGTCATCCAAGCCGATAAAAAACCAATGGGAATGTTAATATAAAAAATCCAGGGCCAACCATAATTATCTGTAATATATCCTCCTACAATTGGTCCTAAAATAGGGGCTACAATAACGATCATCGACCAAAAGCCAAGTGCGACCCCTTTTTTTTCTTCCGGATAATTTGTTAACAATAAAGCTTGTGATAAAGGAATTAAAGCCCCTGCAGATGCCCCCTGTAATGTTCGAAAAAGAATAAGTACATTCAAATCCCAAGCCAAACCACAAAGCCATGAAGTGATTGAAAAAAGACTAGTGGACCAAATGAATAAACGAACCCGCCCAAAACGAGCTGCTAACCAACCTGTGATAGCTAAAACGATTCCGTTGCTAATGGCAAATGAAGTAATTACCCATGTTCCTTGGTTAGGGCTAACGGCTAAATCACCGGCAATGTGAGAAATTGATACGTTAGCAATTGAACTGTCTAAAACCTGAATAAATGTTCCAAGACCTAATGCAAGTGTTAAAATAATTAATGCCGCTGGGCTTAAAGTTTTAACTGGCATATCAAGATTTGTGGTTTAAATTAGCTTGAATAATACTATCAATAAGTTCTTGAGCAGGCTGCATAGGAATATCGTAAACAGAAGTTGTGAGTATGGGGTTGTAAACAGGATTGGAGGCTAATCGATCGCCTAGTTGATTTTTCGTGTCGACAACAACATAGGTGGATAGACCTAAAAACAGGGGGAATTGTTTAAGTTCGTTAGAATCAAGAGAAATTCTAACTGGAACACGTTGAACAATTTTGATCCAGTTTCCAGTAGCATTTTGAGGAGGTATTAAAGAAAAAACACTTCCAGTTCCAGCTAATACTCCTAATACTTTACCATGATAAAGCACGGAAGAGCCATACATGTCACTTTTAACAGTGACGGGTTGTCCTATTCGAATATCACGCAATTCTGTTTCTTTGAAATTGGCATCTATCCAAATTTGATCGAGAGGAATAATACTCAATAGAGAGCGTGTTGTTGAGACCCATTCTCCTACTTGTATTTTTCTTTGAGAAATAAAACCTGAGACGGGAGCTAAAATTTTGCATCGCTTTAAATTAACATAGGCTTGCTTCAGTGCAATTTCTTTATTCTGAATATTGGGATGATTTTCCAATGATGTTGCGCCTATAGCAGCAATGGCGCTATTTAATTCATGTTTTGATAAGTTCGTCGCAGCTTGTGCAACAGTTAAATTAGCTTGTGCATGATTGAGATCTTCAATCGAAATAGCTTCAGTATTTCTTAAGGAATTACGACTTTCAAAATCTTCTTGAGCTCGTTTTAAATCGGCTTGTTTTAATTCAAGAGCGGCTTTTTTTTGTTGGACAGTTTCATAAAGTTGTTGAACTTCCCTGACAGCTAAAGCTAGCTCAACTTGAGCTTGTTCAAAAGCTAATTGATAGAGTGTTGGATCAAGTTCTATCAGTAGCTGGCCTTGTTTTACAAAATCTGTATTATCTGCATAAATAGCTGTAATGGTTCCTTGTTCAGGAGACATCAAATTAACAATGTTACCATTGACATAAGCATCATCTGTCGATTCATGAAAACGAATGAACAAATACCAATAAATAGTTGTTAGAATAGTTAATAATAAAAAAACAAAAAAAATCTTTAATAAAATTTTATTCCTTTTTTTCTTATTGAGAAGATCTAGATTAGGAGAAGAAAAATCTTGATTAGTTGTAGGTTCTTTTTCAGTCATATTTTTATTATCTTATATCTTTTTAAGAAAGGGGTAAAATTTCTAAATAAATTTGTAGTTGACTAATGTTCAAATTAGGATGTTTAGGGTTTTGAGAGCTAATTGGTTCAATACACACAAATGATGCGTCTTTAGGATGATAAAGTTGCCAACAATTTTCTTCACAAACAGATTGATAACGTGTTTTTAAAGAATAAGTATCTGTTTCTAATAAAATTTCTCCCATTAAAGGGTCTGGGAAAGGCCTAAAAGTAAAATCTGCTTCTTCTTTTAAATCAAAAACTAATTGTTGTTGCAAATCAAATGACCAAGATGAGGGAATCGATTGAAGGTAATTTTCTATTCTCACTTTATCTTGCACAAAACTAGTTATTTTCCCTCGATGATTGGGAAGAGAGTAGTAATAGTGAATACCTACGAGGGAATTTGTATCACTAATAATAGAAAGTTGTAGAGAAAGTCCAGTCGGCGTTAAATCAGCTTGTAATTCAAACTTAAAATTCTGTCCTTCTAATGTGGAAAGAAGAACCCCATTCCAGAGATCTTTTCCTGTTAGCAGGCCATTTAATTGAGTTTGAGTAAATGTCGTTTGCCAAGGAGCATAACGAGCAATGCCATGTGAAAATGGGTCTTGAGTCCCTTTTGCCTTGACTCTACCAATGTGGGGAAAAAGTGTTTCATCTGCAATTTTAGGAAGGCTTTCTGCTCGCCGGCGATGAAAGTGTGGACCAATTAATGCTCCTAAACCAGCAAAGCGCTCTTCAAAAAGATTCCAAGTCGATTGTTCAATGACTTCAATATTTCCTCTTTTGAAGCTGATGAGATTTAATCCATGGTCAGGAGTAAAAGTAGCCTCTAGTTTTTCTCCGTTTTCAGTTCGATTTTCTAGTTTAATTATATTCATGGAGCAATCAACTATCGGTTAGATTCTTTTAAATGTGCATCATGAATAAGAAATCTTTTTTAACAAAGTAAAAATTTAATTTTTATATAAAATTACTTGACGGTCAAGCCAAAGTAAGTAAAAGATAAGGACCCACAAAATGAGGGTGTAAAAAAATTTTTTGAAAGGAAAATTTTTTTCCAAAGTAGAGAAATTAGGAGTTGAAGAATCAAACCAAACTTGTAAATTAGCATTTGCTAGCCTATCAATAGCTTCTTTTGCTGCGAATGGATTGAGATAATGTTGTTGAAAAGAAGTGTAACCTGAAATTCTTTCTCCTTTGTAGGTGAATTGATAAAAACCTTTGGGAACAAATGTTTCATCATTAACTTTTTTTATTGACCATTTAATTTCGTTTGCTGGACGAGAGCAATTCAAGCGCTGATAATGATAGAAATCTAAAATAGCATTAATTGTGTAAAAAAACGTAACGATAATGATAAGACTAAAAAATGCAATCCAAATAGGGTTACGGTGTAAAATCATTTGGGAATCAATCGGTAAAATTCTTCGGGAATCGGGGATTCGATACGAATGATTTTTCTACTGATAGGATGTTTAAAAGCTAATAAATGAGCATGTAGACAGAGTCTTTTTAAAGGGTTGGTATGAGCTCCATATTTTTTATCTCCCACAACTGGATGTCCAGCAGATTGGCAATGAACGCGGATTTGATTTTTTCGTCCTGTTTCTAAAGTAAGTTCAACTAAAGAATATTTTTTTAATGTTTTCAAAGTTCGATAGTGGGTAATGGCTAGACGACCATAGGTTTCATCTTCGGTTTCATGAACGAAATATTGGCTATCTTCATAAAGATAGCTTTTCCAAATTCCCGAAGGGGAAAGTAATTGACCTTCTACAATAGCTGTATAAGAGCGGCTAATATCATGAACTTCAAATAAATCTTTCAACCCCTTACAAGTCTTTTCATTGAAAGCAAAAACCATGACACCTGAAGTATCTTGATCTAAACGATGAACAACAAAAACTTTTCTAGGTTTATAATGAGCTTTTAATAAAGCATGAGTAGTTTCACCCTTTTCGAAAGCTGTTGCTACACTTAAGAGTCCTGACGGTTTATAAATGATGGCCAAATCAGCATCTTCGTAGAGAATTTGAATGCCACTCCCGACGATTTTTTTTCTTTGGTTTAGGCTTATGACTTGTCCTTCTAAAACTTCAAAATGATTATTTTTTACAACAATTCCATCCACTTCAATTCGACCTTCCTTGATCCAAGAACGAAGAGTGTTTTTAGAACTTTGTGGGGAAAGAAGTGTTAAAGCTTCAAAAATCGGGAGATTGGTCTGACAAGTTAATTTCATAAATTCTTTAAATTTTTAGGTTGGTAAGGGCATCATTTTGCTAGGAATGAAACTTTTTTCCAAGATAATTGTATTTTAAGTTTCGACTATTTTATTTGCTTTATCATTTCTATTTGGAGAAAACAGATGAAATAAGCCAATGAATTAAAAAAAATATTTTAATAAGTATTGGAGGCAAATAAAATAAGCTTGATTTTTTGCAGCAACAGGGGAAAGTTGACTAATAACAACCGACTAAAAGAAGAATAGCTTTAATTCTGAGTACAGGGGAAATGAATTGCGATCTAAAAAATGATTTAGTTTGGGATTAATTCAATAAAAATGGCGAAAAGAAAGCTAAAGGGTTAACTAAGACATCTCTCGATGTTTTTGTGGCATTATTAACTCCTTATAAAGGCAGTTATTATATTTGGCCAATAAATTTTAATCTATCAACTCTGGAATAAATTAAGTAATCTTTGACGAATTAAGTTGCATTTCCTATAATTAAATCCTCCAAATGAAAAGTTATTAACCCTTAGAGGAAAAATGGCAAAACAAGAAGTAGCAGCAAAGAAAGTAAAGCGGCCAACAGCGCTTAAGCGCGATTTGCAAAACAAGAAAAAACGTCTTAACAACAAAATTTACAAATCACGTTTTCGAACAGCTGTACGTTCTTTTCAAGAGTCTTTAGTAAAAGGTGATGAAACTTTATCTAAAGCTAAACTAGATGAAGTGTATAGTATCCTAGACAAATGTGCGAAAAAAGGTGTTTTTAAGTTAAATAAAGTTAGCCGCACAAAATCTCGTTTAGCTGCTCGTGCTGCCGCTAAAGCGTAAGTTGCTGATTACTGATAACCCAAAACTTTAGACCTTAAAATATAAAATCTCTTGTATAACTTAATTTGGATAAAGTTGATGTTAAACAAGAGATTTTGTGTATTTATAGATTTTAAATTTATCTACAAAACAAGCTTGTGATGATGATTCGTTTATATACATGTATTTTTGTATTTCTTTTAAATATTTTAGGGTCTGAGGAGCTTAAACCAGATTTAACAATCATGGTTCCCATGAGAGATGGAGTATCTCTTCCCACAGATCTTTATTTGCCAACTCCGGAAGCTCGAAATCTTCCTTGCATTTTGATTAGAAGCCCTGCTGGTCGCGATTCGACATGGAAAAGTTTCGCCTCAATGGCAAAAGCAGGATATGTGATTGCAATTCAAGATACGCGTAGTGTATTAGATCTTGAAGGAAAAACATTTCCTTTTTTGTCAGATGGATGGGGAAAATTGCAAGATGGATATGATGCGGTAGAATGGCTGGCTAAAAGTCCCTATACGAATGGAAAAATTGGAACCTGGGGTTCTTCAGCTGTAGGAATCACGCAACTACTCCTGGCTCCCACTCAACCTCCGCATTTGGTTTGCCAATACATTATTGTAGCTGCAGCGAGTTTATATCATCATGGACTTTTTCCTGGAGGACTTTTGCTCAAGCATCAAGCTGAAAGTTGGCTTGGTTATTACGCTCGTGACACTGGTGTTCTTAATTACGTTTCTCAACGGCCTTTCTATAACGAGTTTTGGAAACAATTGAATACCTCTGAAATGGCCCATCGAGTAAAAATTCCCGGAATGTTAGTCGCGGGGTGGTATGATACTTTCTTACAAGGAACTTTAGATGCATTTGAAGCAAGGCAACGAGAAGGTGAAGAAGGGGCTAAAGGAAAACAAAAATTAATTATTGGCCCTTGGACACACTTTTGGCCTTTATCTAATCATTTTGGTGATTTTAAAATCCCTGTTGCAGGGGAAAATCCTCCTATGGATATTTCTCCAAAACGTTGGTTTGATCATTATTTAAAGGGAGAAGTAAATGAAGTTGAATCTCTACCGCCCGTCCTTTATTATGTGATGGGGCCATTTGATGGATCAACTTCAAGCGGAAATATTTGGCGTACATCTGAGGTATGGCCTGTACCCACTTTGGCTACAGCTTTTTATTTAACTTCTCAACACACACTTCAACAAACCCCTCCCTCTCTAGGCCTTTTAGCTTATACGTATGACCCAACTAACCCTATTCCCACTAGAGGTGGGCGTAATTTATTTTTAGAATCAGGTCCTGTAGATCAACAAAATATTGAAAAAAGAAAGGATATTCTTGTATTTACAACAAATCCTCTAAAGGAAGATCTAGAAGTAACGGGAAAGTTATCGGCAAAATTGTTTGTTTCCTCAGATCAACAAGACTCAGACATTGTTGTTCATCTTACAGACGTTTATCCGGATGGTAAAAGTGTTTTGATTTCAGAAGGGGGTATACGTTTAGGAGTGTTTTGTTATCAAAATGATTCAAAAATTGATTTGAAATCAGACCAACCAGTTGAAGTAGATCTCGACTTATGGTCCACAAGTTTAGTTTTTGCGAAAGGACATTCAATTCGGATTTCTATTAGTAGTTCTAACTATCCTCGCTACGAAAAAAATCTTAATGTGGGATTAATTGGCAGCCAGAGAGGAGAATTTAAATCTGCACACAATACCATTTATATGGGAGAAAAATACCCTTCACAACTTATTTTGCCTGTTGTACGTAAGGGAGAAACTTGGTTGACAAGAGAGCAACCATCTGTCAAGCTAATGGAAAACTCCTTATGAAAGTCGTAATTTTAGCAGCAGGAAAAGGAAGTCGATTAGATCATTCAGAAGGACATGATCCTAAAGCTTTAACTCGTTTAATCAATCGTCAAACAATTTTAGAATATCAATTAAATGCTTTAAAAACCTGTATTTCATTAGATCAAGTTTTCATTGTCGTTGGTTATCAGAAAGAAAAGATCATGGATATTTTTCCTGAACTTCTGTATGTTTATAATCCTGACTTTGAGCAAGAAAACACAGCTAAGAGTCTTGCAAGAGCCCTTAAAAAAATTGATGAAGACGTTTTATGGATAAATGGAGATGTTATTTTTTATCCTTCTATCTTAAAAACTCTTCTGGAATTTGATCAAACAGCCATGATTGTGAATCGTACGAAAGTAGCGGAGGAAGAAGTTAAGTATCGGACTCATAAAAACGGCCAGATTATAGAAATTTCTAAAACAGTCGAATTTCCTGAAGGGGAAGCTCTTGGCATTAATTTTTACAAAAAAAGAGACTTAAATTTGTTAAAAGAGTCTCTAAATATTTGTGAAAATCAAGATTATTTTGAAAAGGCTATTGAGAAATGTATAAAGAAAGGACAAATTGTTCAACCCGTCTTAATTGAAATTAATCAATGTGCAGAAATAGATTTTCCCGAAGATCTAGTTAAGGTTAATCAACTTTTGCAAGCTTGGCAAAATTTTTAAAATCTTCGTTTTTATTTAAGGATTAAATCGTGTCTCGCTTTCGTCGTCAAAAACGAATTGATTTTAATCATTATGATATTCCGACTAAAGCTAATCGAATTTTGAATTGTATTTTGATAGCGATGATTTTGATTATCATTAGAGTTTGGAATTTAGCTGTCATTCAATATGATCAAAAGTTGGAAGAGTCTCAAAAGCCGCAGCGGAAAGTTGTCATTGAACCTGCGACGCGAGCAACTATACGAGATCGATTCAACCTTCCTCTTGCTCTTAACCGCCCACAGTATCAAGCCACTATTCTTTATTCTCAATTAAAAGATATTCCATCTTTTGAATGGCAAAAAAATGAACAAGGAAAAAGAGTAAAGGTTTTCAAAAGAAAAATATATATTCGTGATTTAGCTCAATTACTAGCTTTTGAATTAAATTTAGATGCTGAACGCATTGAAGATTTGATTCACTCTAAAGCGTCTTATTATGCACAAGTTCCTTTTGTCATCAAAGAGCAAATAAGCGAATCGGAATTTTATCGCCTTAAAATGTTAGAAAAGGATTGGCCTGGGATACATACTCGTTTGTTATCTAAGCGATACTATCCTAAAGGAAAAGTAGGGGCTGATATTATTGGATATATGGGAGCGATTAATAAACAAGAATATGAAAAAATTTTTCACGAAATTAAAGGATTACAAACTTTTATTCGTGAACGTGAAGAAGGGATAGAAACTGAGTTACCCTTGGGTATTTCAAGCTCTTTTCATGCTCGAAAAAGACTTAAAGATTTAGAAGAAAAAGCCTATACGATTCATGATTATATTGGTAAAACTGGAATAGAAGGTATTTATGAAGAGGATCTTAGAGGTTTTTATGGCAAACGGAACTACTATTCTGATTCAAGAGGAAATTTTTTATGGGAACTCCCAGGTTCAAGAACCCCTTTGTCCGGTCACAGAATACTTTTAACGATTTCTGCTGAATTGCAAGAGTATGCCGAACAATTACTTGCACAAAACGAAGAATTAAGGTTAGTACGTAAATCAGCTTTAGGACCTGTAAAAAAAACAGTAATTGCACAAAAAGAGCCTTGGATAAAGGGAGGAGCTATTGTGGCAATGCAACCTTATTCTGGGGATATTATCGCATTGGCTTCTTACCCTCGTTTTGATCCTAATGATTTTATTTCATTTGGAAAAGGAGGTGATTTTAAGCAAAAAAAAGGAAACATTAATCGTTGGTTTGAAAATGACGTATATTTAGCTGATCTTTGGAATCAAACTTTACCGTTGCAAAGAGAGCGTTATGATCAATTGACGCAAACATTTTATGATGAAAAAAAAATATTAACTTGGCAAACGTACCTAGATTTTATTCTTCCAGCAAAGAGTCTGTTAAGATCTAAAATGGACCATATGCAAACCATTGGCCAAGCGATTCAACTCCAAAGATCAGTCGAAGCTTTGCGTGCTCTTTATCCTGACTGGAATCTTTATACTTTATTTAACTGTCTTTATGCAGATGAAAATCACGAAGCTTTTAAGCCTATTTTAAAGTTATCTGAAAAGCAAAAATTGTTAATTGATTTTCAAAAACATCAGGATGAAGTTGCGCTCATTAAAAAAGATTTAGATCCCTATTTAGAAGAGCTTTCACAAAATTATGATAAAGTTTTGTTTATAGATTTATGTCGGCTTGCTTTAGATGAAACTCGTTTTTCAGAAGATCTTTTAAGGGAAGTTAAAGATCAATCACTAGCCAATTTTCGAGATTGGACAGGAAGCTTTGTCAAAATTCAGTCAGTTGTCAAAGAAATGACAAAAGAATTATTCCATGATATCGATTTTAAAGATTGGCGTATCCACGAAGAAAAATCTTTTTTAAAACAGAAGCGGCTAGAGGAGAAGTCGGCAAAAATTTATCCAAGGCCTTATTTAGATTATTTAGATCAAAAAGAAAATAAACTTTTTCAGAATTTTTGGTTAACCTATCAGTGGGATTTAATCGAAGCTTTTTTAAATGGAAAACAATTTTTAACAGAAAATACGCATTTAATGATTTATCTTGACCATTTCCGAAAATGGCATCAAGAGTTAATCCAAGGGGCTCATCAAGCTGTTGAATGGAAAAAAGAATTTGATCATTTGCAAAAATTGCCTAACTTAACATCGGATAATTTTGTTAGTTATTTACAAACAATGCGTTCATATGACGAGCTTAAACGTCCTCTATTTGGTAAATATCGGTATTTAAGAAATCAAAAAGAGCTATTAGAAAAGCATTTAGCAATGGCTTTTTATCCAGTTTATGGATTTGGATATGCTCGTTCTCATGCTTATCGACAAGCAACAATTCAAGGATCATTATTTAAACTAGTGACAGCTTATGCGGCGTTAACTCAACGTTACCAAAAACTTGATAAAAAAGTTGTGACATTTCATGATTTAAATCCTTTAACAATGATTGATGAGATTTTTCATATTGGAAATACCCGTTATATTGGTTATACAGATGAGGGAAAGCCTATTCCACAATTATATAAAGGAGGACGGCTACCGCGAAGTTTAGCACATCGGCATACAGGCAAGTTAGACCTTATCAAAGCTTTAGAAGTTTCTAGCAATCCTTATTTTTCTCTTTTAGCGGCAGAACATCTAGATCATCCCACCGATTTGGCTGATGCAGCACGCCTTTTTTCTTTTGGAAGTCGTACTGGAATTGAATTATCTGCTGAAATTTCAGGCAAGGTTCCGACTGACCTGGAATCAAATCGAACTGGTTTATACGCTATGGCAATAGGTCAACACTCTCTTGTTGTAACTCCTTTGCAAACGGCTGTGATGTTAGCTGCTATTGCAAATGGAGGAAAGATTTTGAAACCTAAAATTGTGCATTTGACTGCAGGTAGAGAACCTTTGCGAGGAAATGATCAAATTTCATGCCCTCCCCATTTTCTTTATCAGAATAGTTTTGCTTTAGTGGGATTAGATTTTCCTCTTTTTACAGCAATTTCTAATCAAAATCAGGAAAGTTTAGTAAAAATTATTGCCACAGAAGTTAAACGAGAAATTTTTATGCCTGAAATTGTTAGACAGATGCTTTTAAAAGGATTGAAAGCCGCTGCTATGAAATCTCACCAAGACAATCTTTCTAGTTTGACAAGAATTTACAAACAGCATCCTGAAGCTATTCGACAATTTACTGAAATGAAAGACCAACTTCTTGGAAAAACAAGTACTTCTGAATCTGTAGAAAATATTGATTTAGATTTAACAGAAGGAACAAACATTTATACGCATGTTTGGTTTGGCAGTATAGCCTTTGACCAAGGGAAAAGTGAAAAACATAAAAATGTTTTTATTTTTAAAGATGAGTTCGGTCAACCAGAACTTGTTATTGTCGTCTATTTACGCTATGGGGGATATGGGAAAGAAGCGGCTCCTTTAGCTGCTCAAATGATTAAAAAATGGCGGGAACTTAAGCTGAAATATCAGAATTAAACTTAAGTTAATGATAAGAATTCGAAAAAAGCCTGTTGCATAAAAATAATTAAATAGGAATAATATTGCTCATTCCACGCGCCTGTAGTTCAATGGTAGAACAGTAGCCTTCCAAGCTACGAGTGTCAGTTCGATTCTGATCAGGCGCTATAGATTCGTACCAAACTGGTATTATAATCTTTATGAGCTTCAATCGAGGCCATATTTACCAATAAAAACATGTTTAACCAAGACCGAAATCTTGCGTATCAGCAAGATGCCGTCGTCAACATAAAGGGACAAGGCTTGGCTCAGAATAAAAACCAAACACTACCTATTTCCATTAAAGATTTGCTAGAAGCAGGGGCCCATTTTGGTCACCAAACTAGCCGTTGGAATCCGAAAATGAAGCGTTTCATTTTCGAAGAACGCAATGGTCTTTACATCATAGATCTTGCAAAAACATTACAACAAATTCGTAATGCGGTAGACATTGTAAGAGATGTTATTGCTAAGCATAAATCTATTTTATTTGTCGGAACAAAAAAACAAGCAAAAGCTGTTTTACGTGAATTAGCTGAACAATGTGGTGAGTTTTATGTTTGCGAAAGATGGTTAGGTGGAATGCTTACGAACCTTTCAACTATTCGCCAATCTGTTAAAAAACTAGAGCGTATTGAGAAAAGAATTTCTACTGGCGGCGAAGGTTTAACTAAAAAAGAAATTTCTTTGTTAACGAAAGATCAAATTAAGTTGGAAAAAAACTTATCCGGTGTACGATCTATGCGTAAATCACCTGGATTAGTCATTGTTGTTGATCCAAGTAAAGAACATTTAGCGGTAGCAGAAGCTAATAAATTGGGTATTCCTGTCATGGGATTAGTCGATACAAATTGTGACCCAGATCCAATCGAACATGTTATTGCTTGTAATGATGATGCTTTAAAAAGCATTAAGTTGATTCTTGAAACATTAGCAAAAGCTATTATTGATAAGAAAAATGATATTAAAGTTTATGCTAGTAAAGAAGAACAAACTGAAGAAGCTGAAGAAGAAACTTTATCTTCTAAGTATCGTGAACAAGATTTTCAAGAAGCTAAGAGTGGTGCAAGAGGAGAAAAATAATATGGCGGCTGTAACTCCTGCGTTGATTAAAGAACTGCGCGAACGCACTGGCGTTGGCATGGGAAAATGTAAAGAAGCATTAGAAGAAGCAAATGGTGATATGGAGTTGGCAATTGCCAATCTTCGTAAAGCTGGAATGGCTTCTGCAGTAAAAAAAGAAGGCCGCGAAACGAAAGAAGGTATGATCGGTACAGCTGAAAATGAAAAAACAATAGCAATTGTTGAAGTCAATGCTGAAACTGATTTCGTTGTGAAGAACGAAAGATTTAAAGAATTTCTTGAAAACATTGCTCATGAAGTAGCAAATACTAATCCTTCTTCTCTAGACGCATTTTTACAGCAAAAGTATTCAAAAGAACCTTCTTTGACTGTTGACCAATACAGAGCAACAATCGTTCAAACGATTGGTGAAAATATTCAGATCAAACGTATTATGACTCTACAGAAAAGCCCAGAGCGTTCATTTGGTATTTATTCGCATTTAGGCGGAAAAATTGTAACGATGGTGGAAATTACTGGTAGTAATCAAGAAGAAGCCTTAGCTAAAGATATTGCGATGCATATTGCGGCTACTGCACCTGACTACTTATCTCCAGAAAAAGTTCCGCAAGAAATTATTACAAGTGAAAAAGACATTGCAAAAGGTCAAATTCAAGGAAAGCCTGCTAATATTGTCGATAAAATCGTAGAAGGAAAAATTAATGCATTCTATGATACTAATTGTTTAGTGCGCCAAAAATACATCAAAGATGATAGTTTAAGCATTACAGATTTAGTAAATCAACGTAGCAAAGCGGTTGGCAAAGAATTAGCTGTTACAAACTTCATTCGTTGGAATGTGGGTCAATAATAATCATTTATCTTAATGATTTCATTCAAAGGGTTTAGATAAAAATTTATCTAAACCCTTTTTTATTTAAAGTGCCTTTATTCATCAAAATTTACTAAGCACATTTGAAACTTCTCTTTGTATAAACTAAAAGTTTATAAATTCGGTAAAAAGAAAAATAAGGGCGCTAATTTTAAAACGACCTTTTCAGAATCCAAAGATTACTTTGATTGCAAATGACATTAAAAATTAAATTTAAAAAAATCATTGCAAATAATTTTTAAAAAAAACTACAGTGAAAAACTGGTAATTATTTTGCATTTATTTTAAGTTTTTGATTATAAATCATTTATGTATTCAACAATAAAGTTTTTTATGAACACCAAAAAATTCTTTTTCAAAATCCTGATCCTTCTTACTGGATTTTACTCGTTAGAAAATAGTGCACAAGCGCAGACCGATTTTTTTTATGAAGATTTTTATACCAATGATACTGGTATTTTCCCTGCTTTGAACCAATCGGAAGAGTTTTTGGTTATCCATGAACCTGGCGGTAAATTAATCACCTATTATCATCCATCAGGGACTAACATTGTCATTAAAGAAATTAAGCAGCAGTCAGATAAACCTTGCTTAGCTAGTCTATATTTAATTGAAGATCAAGGTATCTATGTAAAAACTGTCACTGATGCCGATTCAGTTGAGACTTTAGAAAGAGATGATAAAATCATTTTGGCTCTTCACGAAGCTATTTATGCCAATTCATGTGAAAAATTAGAGTTATTATCTTTAACTAAAAATTTGGAAAAAGATCCAAGGACATTAGATAATGTTGTTAATCTTTTAAGAAATTCTTGTCATAGCAAAAAATGTCCTAAAGGTCCTCCTGGACCTCAAGGCGCAACAGGTCCACAAGGCCCTCCGGGTCCAACAGGTGAAGGTGCAGGTCTAACAGGCCCAACTGGTTTGACGGGAGCCACAGGTTTGACAGGAGCAACGGGATTAACTGGAGCGGATGGTTTCCCAGGATCTAATGGTATGTCAGGGTCTAATGGTTTGACAGGAGCCACAGGATTAACGGGAGCCACAGGTTTGACAGGAGCAACGGGATTAACTGGAGCAGATGGTTTCCCAGGAGCTGATGGTTTATCGGGGACTAGGGGGTTGACAGGAGCCACAGGGTTAACTGGTGCTAGTGGGCCAGCTTTTGGCAATAATTATGTTTTTGCCTATGGAATAGAGACACAATCGGTAAATCCATCTCCAGTTAATGTGAGCTTTAATGTTTGTCCAATTTTAGATGGTTGGGTGCGCCCAACTAACACAACGTTCACTTGTAAACAAACAGGAATTTATTTAGTTCAAGTGAGAGGACAATTTACTCTAAATGTAATGGATGCCACATGCGCTCTTTGGGCAACCTTTAATGGCTCCCAAGTTGAAGGAACCCAGGTTTTTGGGGAATTGAGTGGAGAACTAACAACAGACACCATTCCATTGACTACAAATTTTTTATTGAATGCGACAAGTGGCCAAGATCTTATTATCCAAGCTGTCGCTAATCCTGGTGGTCAGCTTATCACTCCAGTTGGACAAGGCAGCCCTCCAACAGCTTGTTCAATCACTATTATTAGGATTTTATAATTTAACTCCAAACTCAATATGACTATTGAGTTTGGAAGCTAGCTATATATAAATTCTGGGGTTTCTTTAGAAATTTTGATAAACAATTTTTTTATTTTTTATAGATTTAAAAAGTTGAATCTTGAGAAGGGAAATAAGAATATTTTCGAAATAAATCAGCTAGCTCTTGAAGTTTGAAATAGGCAAAAATAGGAGCCCCTGAGGGGCTAAGATAAGGCATATCGCACATAAAAAGTTGATCGACTAATCCTTGACCTTCATCGATTGATAATTGGATATTTTTAGAAAAAGAAGAACGGCTAGCAGTTAAAGCAAGCTTTTCTGTTATTTTTATCTGGAGTTGCTGACTCTGTTGTAAAGTTGACAAATCTTGAATCATTTCTAACAAACAAGTTTCAATTTCTTGTTCAGGGATTATAGAAGGAAAAGCATCTAATACGAATGTTTGATTTCCAAATTCACGCATCGAAAAACCTAACTGATTTAAACTTTCTAAGTGTGCCTTTAATAACGTAGTTTCTGGAATAGAAAATTGGAACGTCAGAGGGACAATTAATTGCTGAATAGCTTGCTTTCCTTTGAGATTAAAAAGCAATTTTTCATATTTAATACGCGAATAGGCTTGTTTTTGATCGAGCAATAGAAGTCCATTCAATTCTTGATTGCTACTAAATGTTTCTTTTACTTGACAAGCATCTAACAAACAATAGCCTGTTAAAGTTTGTAATACTTTAGGCGCTTTTTGTTGATGGGAAATAAAAAAAGTTGGTTCTTCTTTAGTAGGAAGAGATCTAGTTTGGATAAAAGAAGAGGGATTAAAAATTTCATTTTTTAAATCTAAATTTTCTATGTTTTTAATAAAAGTGGGGTTTTCATCGATCGGTGTAGAAAATTTGTGATTAGGTTTGAATTCCCATGACTCTTCTTTGACCTGAAAAGGAGTTTGAAAAGAGGGGGCTGACCAAGGATAAACGCAAGTTTCATTTTGAACTTGGCTAGCCATTTCGGAAAAGGCTTGATGGGGATTTTCTTGTCTTAAGGCTTTTTGAACAGCATTGATTAAAGTTTCTTTAAGTTTTTGCTCCTGTCTTAAGCGCACTTCTTTTTTTTGTGGGTGTACATTAACGTCAAAAAGTGAGCCTGGAAGGCGGAGATGTAAAATAAAAACGGGATACCTATTTGTACCGAGCATAGTTCCATATCCTTCTCGAATAGCTACCCCAATAAGAGGAGAATAAACAGCACGGCGATTAATGAATAGGTATTGACTGGTTCGGTTAGGTTTATGAATAGAAGGTAGTCCAATGTAGCCTTCTATTTCATAAGGAGGAGAAGAAAAAGTAAGAGGGCAGAGAGAATGAGAAAATTCTTTACCTAATAATGTTTCGATTTTTTTTAATAATTGCTGTTGATGATTAATATCGATTGAAATAAGAGGCATTTTCAAGATGGATTTTTGATCGCTAATTAGCTCAAAAGCAATGTTTGGATAAGCTAAACTCAAATTTGTCAGAATTTTAACGATTTCTTGTGTGTCATAATTAGGTGAACGTTGAAATTTACGTCTGACTGGCACATTAAAAAAAAGTGATTTAACTTCAATTGTTGTACCAGGAGAACGAGTCGCTTTCCCATGTGATTGAATACGCCCACCTTCGACAATTGTCAAAGACCCTTGCATTAATTTATCAATTGAACTAACGCCTGATTGGGGTGTTGTAAGAAGTGAAAATTTCGAAATCGAAGCGATTGAAGGGATGGCTTCTCCTCTAAATCCCATAGTAAGAATATTTTCAATATCGTCCACATTTTTTATTTTGGATGTAGCGTGTCTTTCTAAACACAAAAGAGCGTCATCTTCGCTCATTCCACATCCGTTATCAGAAATACGAATAAGTTGTCGCCCTCCTCCCTGTATTTCAACGCAAATCTCTGTTGCTCCAGCATCCATAGAGTTTTCAACTAATTCTTTGACTACCGAAGCGGGGTTTTCAATAACCTCTCCAGCAGCAATTTGATTAATAGTTTGTTCAGTTAAAACATGGATTTTAGGTAACGAAGCCATAAGCCTGCCTGATTCGATTGAAAATGGGCCTTTTAAAACTAAATCAGAAACTTTTAAATCTTATTCAAAAATCGCATTTTTTTAGAAAATTTTAGTTATCCAATGTAGCGAAAAATTTTTGAGGATTACTTTTAAATTGACATGATCAAATATCAGTGAAAAATGATCTTCAAAAAATAATAATTAAATGAATGGAATTTGCAGATTTATTTCTGATATTTGATATGATTATACTTTTATAATCATTAAATTTACACGTTTAAAAGATATAGATATTTCATGGACGTTTTTAAACAAGCTAAAATCATCGTAACTAAATTGGTGAAAGCAGGACATACAGCTTATTTTGCAGGTGGATGGGTAAGAGACTATGTGATGGGTCATCCGTCAGAAGATATTGATATTGCCACAGATGCGACTCCTGCACAAATTATGGATATTTTCCCTAATACGTTGTTGATAGGGCTCGCTTTTGGGGTGGTCATTGTTGTGTGGGAAGGTCATCAGTTTGAAGTGGCTACATTTCGCAAAGATTTAGATTATGTGGATGGAAGACACCCAACTGGTATTGTTCTTTCAACAGCACGAGAAGACGCTTTGCGGCGTGATTTTACAATTAATGGAATGTTTTACGATCCTTTGAAAGAAGTTATTTATGATTTTGTGAATGGACAAGAGGATATTCGAAGGCATCTTATTCGAGCGATTGGAAATCCTCATAAGAGATTCCAAGAGGATCGGTTAAGAATGCTACGAGCATTTCGTTTTTCTGCGCGTTTTGGATTCGCCATCGAACTTGAAACTCAGCAAGCTATTTTTGAAAATGCCGAGCAGCTTTTCCCAGCTGTAGCGATCGAAAGAATTTGGCAAGAATTTAAAAAGATGGCTATGTATCCACGTTTTGATCAGGCTATTGTAGAGATGCATAGATTGACTTTATTAGATGTCATTTTTCCAGAGTTAAAAGGATTACCAATTAATGAATTGAGGCATTTAGTAGAAGCCTATAAACGGTTCCCTAAAAATTGTGCGACTATTTTTTATTTGATAGTATTGATGCCTAGGCTGAATCGAGAAGAAAAGATAGAAGTGGCTAAACGTCTTAAGGTTACAAATCGTGATCTTAAGCTTCTTCACTATTTTGAAGATTTAAACCAGCTAATTAAAAAAGAAAAAGAAAACGGATTGGAAGATCTTTATCCTTGGGCTCATGCTTTAGCTAATCCTGACTTCTCTATTGTAGTAGAAGTGATTGCAGCAACTTTCCCCTCAAATAAGGGGAATGAATTGTTGATTCAACTTAAAAACCGTTTTGAAAAGTTAAAATCCCACATTAAACGAATTCAACAAAAAACACCTTTGATTTCTTCTGCACTTTTACAAGCTAATGGAATTTCGGCAGGTAAGCAGATGGGTATACTTTTAAAAGAAGCTGAGAAATTGGCTATTAATAATGATTATCAAGATTCACAAACGGTATTGAACGCTTTAAAACAAACAATGTTATGGAAAATATGACACCTCATTTTATCACTAGTTTACAACATCCTTTTGTCAAACATTTGGTTAAATTAAGGGAAAATAGTCGTTATCGTTTAGAACATAAAGCATTAATTTTGGAAGGAAGTAAGCCAATTCGAGAAGTTCTTTCTTTCGTTAAAAAGATCATTTACACTTCGGCCTATGCTCCGTATTTAACCTTTGAAGGTTTCGAAAAATGGCAAGTCACTGAGGGAATTATGAAAAAAATTTCTGGGAATAGTACTCCGGAAGGAGTGATTGCAGAGATACAAATGCCTCCTTTTTCTTCTCTTAAGCAAGCTCAAAATATTTTAGTTTTAGACGGAATTAATGATCCAGGAAATTTGGGAACTTTGATGCGAACAGCACTGGCTTTTGGTTGGAACGGAATTTATTTACTCCCTACTAGTTGCGATCCTTACAATGAAAAAGTTTTAAGATCAGCACGGGGAGCCCATTTTAAAATCCCGTTGAGAAGAGGAAATATTAACGAATTAGAATTGTTAGCGAAACAGGGTAACTTCCAAACGTTGGTTGCAGATTTGAAAGGCCAAATTCTTAAATCAACGGTCTCTAAAAAACGAAAAATTTTGATCATGGGTAATGAAGCTCATGGACCCTCTCCAGAAGTGTTTAAATTTGCTGAGCCTATCTGTATTCCCATGTCTGGAGAAATGGAGTCATTAAATGTCGCAGTAGCTGGCGGAATTTTATTATATGCTTTAAATCAAATGAATTTTTAGATAAAGAATGCAGTGTCATCTCTTATCCAAAATTCATGTTAACTTGGAATTGTTGAATGAGTAATGCAGATAATGATCGCTCTTATTGGAGAGATCCTGAAGAAGATTATTTCCAACCACGTAAAGAAAGCCGCATGCAAAGAAAGTTAGCGGTAGCGAAAGATCGGTCAAAATATAAAAAAACAGATCAAGAAAAATATTTAAAAAACCTTGAAAAAGGACATCAACAAAAAATTAGTAAGCAAGAATGGCTAGAGGGACGAGTTGTTTCTATTATTCCGCAAGGAATTTTAGTTGATTATCAAGGTGAACGAATTAGCTGTGTCTTGAAAGGTTTGCTTAAACGAGATAAGACACAAGTTAAAAATCTTGTTGCCGTAGGTGACTTTGTTTTATTTGAGAAAACGCACGAAGGAGAGGGAATCATTGCCAGTGTAAAACCTCGCAGAACAATTCTTTCTCGGGCAGACAATCTTTCTCGTCGAAAAGAACAATTAATTGCTGTAAATATTGATCAAGTAATTATTACGGTTTCCGTGGTTAATCCTCCTTTAAAACCCTCTCTAATCGATCGATATATTATTGCTGCTCATAAAGGAAACATGGATCCTTTAATCGTGATTAATAAAGTAGATCTTTTTGATGCGGATGATGAAGATCAAATATTAAGAGAACAAGAAAAAGATCTTTATCAAGAGCTATTAAAAGCTTATGCGGTAGCTAAAGTACCTGTCATTTCAGTTAGTGCCGCTAAAAATGAAGGTTTAGATCTTCTTCGTCAGGCTATGTTAGGAAAATCTTCTGTTTTTTCTGGGCAGTCTGGTGTAGGAAAATCTTCTTTAATTAATGCTATAACAGGTTTGCATCTGCGCGTAGGGGGAACTGTTGAACGAACAAAAAAAGGTTCTCACACAACGACAACGACTCAATTGATTCCATTGGAATTTGGAGGGTGGTGTATTGATACCCCGGGAATTAAAAGTTTTGGCATATGGGATTTGGATAAAAGTGAAGTAGAAGGTTATTTTCCTGAAATTCATGCATGTGGCTTAAATTGTAAATTTCCCGATTGCACCCATTCTCATGAAGAACAGTGTGCGGTTCGTCAGGCAGTTGAAGAAGAGCATATTTCTTTTGTTCGTTATATGTCTTATCAAGTATTAATGGAAACTAGTAATGAGAAGCATATTAGAAGATAACTGAAGAGGAATTATGTCATATATAAGATCTGTAAAAGGAAGAGAAATTTTAGATTCTAGAGGTAACCCAACTATTGAGGTTGAACTAATTACAGATCAAAATGTCATGGTTAAAGCGTCTGTTCCTTCTGGAGCTTCTACAGGAGAAAATGAGGCATTAGAATTACGTGATGGGGATCCCAATTATTACTTTGGTAAAGGAGTCTTAAAAGCAATTGCTAATATTAATGGTCCAATTGCACAAATTCTGGTTGGAGAGCATGTCTATGATCAAGAAAGATTGGATCGGATGTTAATTGAAGCTGATGGGACAGACAATAAAGGTCATTTCGGAGCCAACGCGATTTTAGGTGTTTCGCTAGCTTTAGCACGGGCGGGAGCGTTGACAGCAAATCTCCCTTTATATCGCTATATTGGAGGGGTTCATGCCCATCTTTTACCATGTCCCATGATGAATATTATTAATGGAGGGGCTCATGCTGATAACTCTCTTGATTTTCAAGAGTTTATGATTCGACCTGTTGGAGCTTCTACTTTTCGTGAAGCAGTTCGGTGGGGAGCTGAAATTTTTCACACGTTAAAAGGAATACTTAAAAAAGCTGGGCATGTGACAGCTGTTGGAGATGAAGGAGGTTTTGCGCCTAATCTTTCCTCAAATGAAGAGGCTTTAGAATTGATTTTATTAGCGATTGAAAAAGCTGGTTATCAACCTGGTAAACAAGTGATTCTAGCAATGGATTGTGCAGCTTCGGAATTTTATGATAAAACTACTAAGCAATATTTTGAAAAGAAAAAGAAACAAAAGAATCAAGTATTTGCGGAAAGAACCGCTGAAGAGCAAATTGCCTATCTTGAAACCCTTTGCCAAAATTATCCAATTGATTCAATTGAAGATGCGTTAGCTGAAGGAGATTGGTGTGGTTGGCAACGATTAACTGAACGATTAGGACGAAAAATACAAATTGTAGGAGATGATATTTTTGTCACCAACCCCAAATTTCTGGAAAAAGGAATTGAACTTGGTGTGGGGAATGCAATTTTAGTGAAAATTAATCAAATCGGAACACTAACTGAAACGCTGCAAACAATTCGTTTGGCTCAAACTAACAATTATGCTTGTATTATTTCTCATCGATCTGGCGAAACAGAAGATAGTATCATTGCCGATATTAGTGTAGCGGCTAATACAGGACAAATCAAAACAGGTTCTCTTTCTAGATCTGACCGAATTGCTAAGTACAATCGGTTATTAGCTATTGAGGCAGAGTTAGAATCGACAGCGCTTTATCAAGATAGTAATCGATTTCAGATTTTCTAAGGTAAATTGATGGATACAATTTATACAATTGTTTTATTTGGAGAGGCTGAACGCGGAGAGTTTCGCACGGCTTATCTTTGTCAAGAGTTAGAAGATTTAGATAAATATCTGGGAAATCCTCCTTATCAAAGTAAAGGGTTATATTGCGCTGTGCAAGCACTTCTTTTTAAACGTCGCCTCATTTATTTTCGCGTTTCGGAAGAGGGGTTTAGTATAAATGATTATCTCATTGGCTTGAAAATGTTAGAGCAGCAAACTTTCATTCCTAATTTGGATGCGATTTATATGCCTGGAATAGGAAATCAGGAGGTGTTAGATGCGGTGCAACCAATTTGTAAATTTTATCATAGTATTTTGTTGACTAATGAAGCCGATTTCTATGACTATCTTTATTATAAGTAAGTCGATGTAGATAGCCTACATCGACGACTGATTGAGAACTAACGACGATCGTTAAGTTTAGCAAGCAAACGTAACATTTCAATATAAAGCCAAACAAGCGTTACCATCAAAGCAAATGCCCCATACCATTCCATATATTTAGGAACGTTGGCTCGCGCTCCTTGTTCAATGAAATCAAAATCAATAATAAAATTTAAAGCAGCAATTCCTACGACAAACAAGCTAAAAAGAATGCTAAATAAACCACTTCCGTTAATAAAAGAAACATTGATTCCAAAAAATCCTAAGACAATAGCGACTAAATAAACAAGAGCAATTCCTCCTGTAGCGGCCATGACTCCTAGTTTAAAATTTTCAGTTGGTTTAACTAGTCCGGTTTGGTAAATAACTAACATGGCAAGTAAAGTAGCAAGTGTCAAACTTATTGCTTGCATGACAATTCCTGGATAAGAAGTTTCAAAAATACTTGAAATTCCTCCTAAGAATAGACCTTCCATAATAGCATATAAGGGAGCTGATAATGGAGCCCATTCTTTTTTAAACACAGTGACTAAAGATAAAACAAATCCGCCGATCAAGCCAACCATCATCCAAGTTTGAATAGCAGCTGGATTTTGTCCAGCATTAAAAAAGGTTTTCCAAACCCAGATGGCAGGAAGAAATACTAACAGAAGTAAAATAGCTGTTTTATTGATTGTTCCACGAATTGTCATGGCACTGGATTTGGACGCAATGCCAAATCCTGAAAATGGATTCCCAGCAAGAGCAGGATTAGAAGATCTCATAGGAGCACTCCTTATACTTTGGTTGTAAAAAAAAATAGATTACTTCTTCAGAGCCTTATTTGACAAGTCTTTACGAGAGGATTAAAAGCTTTGAAAGAAAAGATTTATTCTCTATTATTATTCATTTGATCTTTCTATGTCGCTAAGACATGTTTCTTTAGCGGATGTAAAAGATTTTTAAGATCTAAAAACCTGAATTTTGAGTTTTTCTCCTGAAAATGCAGTTTTTTTGGTAACTTAAAAGAATCGGTTCTTGAAAATAGTTGTTGCTATTCTTCTTAAACCACTTTTCCTTTTTATCGAACAAACGGTTGATTTTTTAGCAGAAATTTTCGAGATATCAGACTAAAAATAGCGTTTGTTTATATACAATGTCAATTTAAAAGAGATGTGTAGATATGTTTGGATTCCTCAAAAAAATCTTCGGCAGTGCTCATGACCGCCTATTAAATAGATACCGAAAACAAGTTGAAGAAGTCAACAAATGGGATCAGAAATTTCAATCTTTGAGTGATGAACAGTTAAAAGCTAAAACGGCTGAGTTTCGTCTGCGTCTCAAAAACGGAGAAATGTTAGACCAGCTTTTACCAGAGGCCTATGCGGTTGTTAAAGCTGTTTGTCGACGTTTAAACGGAACAGAAATTCATGTTTCTGGTTATAACCAACGTTGGGATATGGTTCCTTATGATGTGCAAGTTCTAGGTGGAATCGCTATGCATAATGGAGCTATTGCAGAAATGCACACAGGCGAAGGTAAAACTCTAACAGCAGTGATGCCTTTATATTTAAACGCCCTTACTGGTAAACCAGTCCATTTGATTACAGTTAATGATTATCTAGCGCAGCGAGATTGTGAATGGGTGGGAACTGTCCTTCGGTGGCTCGGATTAACAACAGGCGCTTTAACTAATAGTGTAGCTATCGAAAAGCGTAAAGAAATTTATGAGAGTGATGTCGTGTATGGAACTGCTTCTGAATTTGGATTTGACTATTTACGTGATAATTCGATGGCTATGTCAAAAGAAGATCAAGTTCAACGAGGCTATTACTTTGCAATTATCGACGAAGTGGATTCGATTTTAATTGATGAAGCTAGAACGCCTTTAATTATTTCAGGTCCAGTTCCAGATAGCCGCCAAATGTACGACGAGTTAAAGGAAGGAGTGGCGGAACTTGTTAGGCGACAGCGTGATTTATGTAGTCGATTAGCTTCTGATGCTCGTAAAGTAGTGGAGGAAGTGGAAGCATTAGGAAGTGGAAAAAAAGAGAAGAAATTAGAAGAGTCTGAACAAGAAGCTTATCGAAAACTTTGGTTAGTTGGAAAAGGAACACCGCAAAATAAAATTCTCAAACGTTTAAAAGAAAATCCAGATATTCGAGCCGCTATTGATAAATGGGATCTTTATTATCATGCTGAGCAAAATAAAGAGGAGCGTACTCAGACTTTGGCAGAACTTTATATGATTATTGATGAAAAAGGTAATGAGTATGAATTGACTGACAAGGGAATTAACGCTTGGCAGACTTATACAAATGGAATTGGAAATCCAGAAGACTTTATTATGATGGATATCGGTGATGAATACATCAAAGTTGACGAAGACTTATCTCTTGATGCAGAATCCAAGATGGCTCGTAAAATGCAAATTAAAGAAGAAGACGCAAAACGCAAAGAAAGAGCCCATAATCTTCGTCAGTTGTTGAGAGCTCATCTATTAATGGAAAAAGATGTCGATTACATTATTCATGATAATAAAATCGTTATTATTGATGAGAATACAGGACGTCCTCAACCAGGAAGACGCTTTTCAGATGGCTTGCATCAAGCAATTGAAGCAAAAGAAGGTGTGGAAATTCAAAAAGAAACGCAAACTTATGCGACAATTACTTTGCAGAATTTTTTTCGCATGTATGAAAAATTGTCTGGGATGACGGGAACAGCAACAACAGAAGCTAATGAGTTTAAAGAAATTTATAAGCTCGATGTTTTAGAGATACCTACGCATCGAGCTAATCGACGTGTTGATTTCAATGATGAAATTTACATGACTGAAAGAGAAAAATATAATGCTATCCTGAAAGAAGTCAGAGAAGTACATGAAAAAGAGCGTCCTATTTTGATAGGAACAGAATCTGTGGAAGTATCTGAAAAACTTTCTCGTATTTTTAAGCAAAATGGGCTTGAACATACCGTTTTAAATGCTAAGCAAAACGAACGAGAAGCTGAAATTATTGCTGAAGCAGGGAAACGTGCCGCTATAACCATAGCAACTAATATGGCAGGCCGAGGGACGGATATTAAGTTAGAACCGGGAGTCGCCGATTTAGGTGGTTTGTATGTTATGGGAACTACGCGTCATCAATCTCGTCGTACTGATAGACAGTTAAGAGGTCGTTGTGCGCGACAAGGAGATCCAGGGAATTCTAAATTTTATATCTCCTTTGAAGATGCATTACTCCGTTTATTTGCTTCTCCTAGGATCACGAGTGTTTTACAAAAGTTTCGTCCACCTGAGGGTGAGCCTATTTCAGCGGGAATGCTTAATAAATCTATTGAAACAGCTCAAAAAAGGGTAGAGCAACGTAATTATACTATGCGTAAACATACTTTAGAGTATGACGATGTCATGAATAAACAAAGACAAGAAATATATGCTTTCCGCAATGAAATCCTGGGAGTTGGTAATATTGAACCGGTCGCTATTGAAATTATTGAAAGCGTGTGTTCAATGGGCGCAGATCAATTTTTTAAAAGTCGCTCAGAAGAAGGGGGATGGAATCCAGAAGGATATCGTCAATGGCTTCTTCATCTTTTTCCTGTTACTTTTGATGAGTATTTTTTTGATAAGGAACATTTAGAGATAGAAGAAATAGAGCAAATGGCAGCCGATAAAGTAGTTGAGGCTTTAAAAGAAAAGATTGCAAGCGAAAATGCAAAAGTTCCAGGTCATTTAATTGCAATGGGAGAGTCTCCTTTTCCAGCTCATACTGCTATACGCAATTTAATGATCCGTAAAACTGATCAAATGTGGCAAGAGCATCTTTTACGTATGGACCACTTACGTTCTGACGTGACATTAAGAGCGGTAGGGCAGCGAGATCCTTTAACAGAGTTCAAACACGAAGCTTTTGCCTTATTTGATGAATTGAGTCGCAATTTAAGAACCGAAGTAGCGCGTTCTATGTTTAGGTTCGAAATTATTGCTCCTCAACAAACTTTGGAACAGCTTCTTCAATCAGGCCTTCGTTTAGAAACCAATCGTTCTCTTTTTGTAGACTTACAAAATGAGCAGCCCTCACAAGAAATGGCAGCGGATGAAGAGACGCAAGAAGAATCAAAGTTAGAAGAGAATAAGCCTGAACCAATTGTAGTAGGCCCACGTGTTGGTCGCAACGATCTTTGTCCCTGTGGAAGTGGCAAGAAATTTAAAAAATGTTGTAATAAGGTTGAAATTGTATAACATCAAAATAGAAAAGCTTTTTTAATTAATCGAAAAAGCTTTTCTATTTAAAAAAAATTATGTTTGTTGATTAGTGGAAATTACTTTTAAAGAAGAATTAAAAAGCTAAAAAAATGCAAAACAATTGTGCCTTTAAACCATCAGCCTGACAGGCATTTAAAAAGCTTAAAAATTCAATACATATTTCTTTGTTACCTTTTCTTAAAAATAAATAAGTTTTTAGTAAGAGCATCACAGCTTAATTTTTCATTACATATAGTGTTTAAAATTAAATTTTCATTCGAAAAGCTATTAATTTTATCAATGAAATCTATATCCTCAATAGAGGAATGTCATTGAGAATGTTTTTCTCAAAAGTTAGAATCACTTCAAATGAGAAACTTTCAGGAATTTGTTCAACAAATTTTGATGCCGCACTCATTAGACCTCATTCTTTCAGCATTAAATTTAAAGTGGAAAAGAGGACTTAGTAACTAATTTTTAAATGTTTCTAAAGGTCTTCTGAAGTCAATATACAAAATGATACGTTCTTCATTAGAATAATTCCAAGCGCTATGTTCTAAGTTGTCATTAAAAACAATCCCATCAGCTGGCTTTTTCCAAATAAAAGTTTGATCTTTGACTTTTAATCCGCATTGTTCTTCAGCAGGAATAATTAATCCTAAATGGCAAATAAATGAGAGAGGATTGTTGTGTCGATGAGGAGCTAAGTCGCTGTGGGGATGAAGCCTTGAAAGAGCGACGAAATTAATGCTAGGAAAATGTTTTAGAAGAGCTGTTGTTTTAGGAAATCGGATAGGAAGAGAATCTAATACTTGTTCCCTTTGCTCTTGAGTTAAGCCTGCACTGACTTCCATTCCGTGACCTGAATAGTTCCCAAAATAGATGGGAAAAACAGTCCAATTCCCATTTAAAAATTGACAATGACCTGATTGATCATAGGTATCACTACCCCATCGGAGCCAAACTTTATTTTCAATCAACTCATCTTGAATAATCGGAAGATTAATTTGAATATCATGAATTTCTTTAAAACGTTTGATTGGAAAAAAGGGAGTTTCTTCATCAAATTCAAATAAAATCATATATACCTTAATAGTAAAATCGTGGTTATAAGAGTATTTTTAAAACATCGGATGACAATTTATGTTTTAATCAAGAAGTGATTTTGTGTATAACAAATTTTTATTAATTGATTGAGGCATGATGATTTCTTTGGTGATCTTTGTAGCCTGCTATATTAGCTTTGTCTTAGTTCCTCAGCATAAAGCGATGATTTCATTAATAGGCGTTGCTGCTTTAATTATTTTACAACAAATAGGGTTGTTAGCGGCTTTTCATGAAATTCACTGGAACGTTATGGGACTTTTCATGGGGACATTGATTTTGGCAGAGTTATTTCTGTATTCGCGAGTCCCAGCTGTGTTTGTGGAATGGTTAGTTGACCGTTCAAAAACAGTAAGAAGTGCTTTAATTAGCATTTTTCTTTTATCGAGCATTATTTCTATGTTTGTTGAAAATGTTGCTGTTGTTTTGTTAATTGCTCCAGTTGCCTTGGCGCTTTGCGAAAAATTAAAAATTTCACCTGTAAAACCGCTGATTTTATTAGCCATGTTTTCCAATTTACAGGGAACTGCAACGTTGATTGGGGATCCGCCTAGTATGATTTTAGGCACTTATATGAAAATGACTTTTGATAATTTTTTTGTTTATTTAGGAAAGCCTGGTATTTTTTTTATTGTGCAAGTGGGTGCTTTTTTTACACTGTGGTTGGCTTTTTATCTTTTCAAAAATTTTAAACAACCTGCTGAATTGATCAAACTCGAAAAAGTGAAATCTTGGATTCCTTCATTATTGTTAGTGATTTTGATTGTAGGATTATCTATTGGCTCCCCTTTTGATCCAGATTCTTCTTGGATGGTAGGATCTTTTTCAATGGGTTTGGCTATAATAGGATTGATCTGGCACCATTTAGGCCCTAAATGGGTATTTACAGAACAGATTCTTAAGACGTTAGATTGGAAGACAACTTTTTTTCTGATGGCTCTATTTATTCTAGTCGGAGCTGTTCGTTTAGAGGGGTGGATGGACGCTTTAGCTAAGTGGATTGTGAGTCATGTTCCTCCTAATCTATTGATGGTTTATTTTTTTTTAATTTTTATTTCTTTAATCATATCAGCATTTGTCGACAATGTTCCTTATCTTCTCGCCATGATTCCTGTCGTGCAACAGGTAGCGGATAATACGGATTTTTCTTTGTCCCTCTTAATGTTTGCTTTATTTATTGGAACTTGTTTGGGAGGAAATATCACTCCTGTTGGTGCATCAGCAAATATAGTCGCAGTGAGTTTTTTGGAAAAGAATGGGTATTCTGTTACTTTTTCAACTTACACGTACTACGGACTTTTATTCACAGGAATGGCTATTATTCCGTCAACCATAACCTTGTGGGTCCTATGGTCTTAATAATCAAGCTTGAATGAGTTTTTATAAATTTATTCAGGTTTATTATCTGCAAAATAATAAAATTTAGAGAGAGTCATTTGAGGAAATACTACTCATTTTCCAGCGTCTGTAAAAATCTCCAACCTAAAAAAATAAAAGGAAGGCTAAGACCTAAAAAAACACTCCAGTAATGGCTCTTCCATTGGAGGGTAAGAGTTCCTTCTTGTGAAAAAAGAAGCAGGACGATTCCAAACAAGAAAAAAATAGATCCGGACATCAAAAATAAAGTAGGTAAAATGTCTTTTTTGAAAAGAGTCCAAGACATTTCTACCGTAACAAAGGATCCTTCAGCTAATTCGGTCTGTTCCTTAGATTGAAATTCGTTTTGTTCATTTTCTTGGATTTGGTAGAGAGGAGTCGGAATTTCTTCTTCTTCTTCCGATGAGTGGTAAGATGGTCTCCAACCTGAGTTTTCTTCATCTAAAGCGTGAATATATACTCCGCAGTAGGGGCAATTATCTACGTTTTTTGCGACATTTCCTTCACAATTCCAACATAACTTTTTTTTAGGTACTGCGCTCATTAAAACGCCCTATTAATCTTATATAAATATTCAATTTTTAACTTATTATTGGGATGCTCCGATCTCCATGTAGAAGGATTATAAACACCTATTGACATATTATCTTTTTCTTTATCAAAACGCAAGCATTAGAGAAAAATTTCATATAAATTTTGTCAAGTCCAAATTAAATAGAATTGCATATCTAACTTAAGTTGTTATTATTTAGTAGATAGTGATTTTTAACTTAATTTAATTTAAGTAAATAAAAAAGTTGTTTTTAGCCTTTAAAGATTGTTGAAAACAGCAAAAATAGCTAATTTTTAGAATTATTTTTTATGAAAAAACGAATTCTAATATTATTATTTAGAAAAGTCTTTTAAATGCACTTTTAAAAGACTTTTTTTCTTTATTTTTTTGTTTTTATTAACTTAGAAGCAGGTTTAGATCCTTATTTTATTTGAATAATAATTTTTTTATATAGGAACGACTATTTGAGAACTTATTTTCCTCTTGCTTGGTGCATTTGTTTCCAAATTTTTCAAAGAAGTATGATGATTCTGAATTGACAATTGTATATGCTAAACATCTCATTTTGGAGTTTATGCTAATTAAAAATTTAAGAAGTTTAACTCTAGTGACAAGTTTATCGAAGGAGAGAATGATGGAAATAAAAAAATTCGATGTGGCTGTTCTTGGAGGAGGCCCTGGCGGCTATCCAGCAGCGATTCGAGCAGCACAACAAGGTAAATCTGTTGCATTGATTGAAGCCAAAGAATTGGGTGGTACTTGCTTAAATAGGGGGTGTATTCCTTCAAAAGCTTTAATTGCTGGAGCAGAAGTTGTTGATCGCATCCATGAAGCGAAAGAATTTGGAATTCATGTGGGTGAAGTTAATATTGATTATGCTCAACTTGCTTTCCATAAAGACCGAGTGGTTGAACGGATGCGTAAAGGCTTAGAAGGGCTTATGGCAACTAATAAAATTACTATTTTTAAAGGATTTGGACAATTTATTTCCCCTCGAGAAATTAAAATCAAAGGTCAGGATAATACAAATATTACCGCCGATCAAATTATCATCGCGACAGGATCAGAACCGCGTAATATTTCAGCTTTCCCATTTGACCATGAACGCATTCATGACTCTACCTCACTGTTAGCCATGAAAACTCTTCCTGAAAAACTTATTATCGTTGGAGGGGGAGTCATTGGCTGTGAATTTGCCTCTCTTTATGCCACACTTGGTGTCCATGTGACAATCTTAGAATTGTTGCCACGTTTAATTTCGACCGAGGCTATTGAGGTATCACAAGCATTGACAAAAGCATTTATTAAGCGAGGTATTCAAGTAGAAACAGGTGTAAAAGTTCAAAAAATTGAACAAGTTGAGATGGGAATACAAGTTCAAGTAGAAGAAGGAAAACTTTACGTTGCTGACTGTTGTTTAGTCGCAGTAGGTCGTTCTCTCAATACTAAAAATATTGGGCTTGACAAAGCAGGTATTTTAGTTCAAGAAAATGGGATGATTGCTGTCAATGATAAAATGCAAACAAACGTTGATGGCATTTACGCGGTAGGGGACATTGCATCGAAGTGGTGGTTAGCTCACGTTGCTTCTCACCAAGGCCTTATAGCAGCAGACCAAATTTGTGGAAAAAGTAGTCGTATGTATTATCACGCGATTCCTTCCGTAATCTTTACTCATCCTGAAATCGCAACAGTTGGATTATCACTTGAAGAAGCGATGAAAAGAGGATATAAAGCTAAGTTGGCGGGCTTTCCTTTTCAAGCGCTTGGAAAATCTCAAGCTGCTTTACAGGCAGAAGGATTTGCCCAAATTGTTGTCGAAGAAAAATCAGGACAGATTCTTGGCGCTCAAGTTGTTGGTTATGAAGCTTCTGTGATGATTGCAGAAATGACTCTAGCTATTACGAACGAATTGACCGTGGAATGTGTGGCAGAAACTATCCATGCCCATCCTACTCTACCGGAAGCTTGGCTAGAATCAGCACTACTAGGGGAAGGCTTACCTTTGCATTTACCCCCTAAAACGCAAAAAAAGGGATAAGATTCAATTTTTAAAGGACTGCTGTGATGGAAAACTCCCCAAAAATTCGTCGCTTAAATATCCTACCAGATAATCCTGAAAATACTGGAGATGGCGTGGTAGGGCTTGGCCGCTTTCCTTCATGGTTGCACCGGCCACTTCCTAAAGGAAATCAACTTCAGATTACTGGGCAAGTCATCAATCAAAATCGCTTACACACTGTTTGTGAAGAGGCTAAATGTCCCAATCTCTTAGAATGTTGGACTAAAAAAACTGCCACATTTCTTGTAATGGGTAAAGAGTGTTCACGTAACTGTGGTTTTTGTGATATAGACTTTTCAAAAAAACCTAAACCCCTAGATCAAAGTGAACCGTCGAGAGTTGCTTTATCTGTCCAGCAGTTAGGATTAAAGCACGTTGTAATCACAATGGTAGCACGGGATGATTTGCCTGATGGAGGAAGTTCTCATCTCGTCGAGGTTATTGACGCAATTAGGCAAACCAATGAAGATGTAACTATTGAGGTCTTAACTTCAGATTTTGAAGGAAATCGAAAGGCTCTAAGCCTTGTTTTACAAGCTAAACCTGAAATTTTTAATCATAATATTGAAACAGTTCGTCGTTTAACTCCACGTGTTAGACATAAAGCCACCTATGAAAGAACTTTAAATGTACTTGAACAAGCGGCTCAAAAGAAATATCATTCCCAGCTTAAGGTTAAATCGGGGATAATGGTGGGGTTAGGTGAGACTGAGGAAGAAATTTTTGAAACATTATTTGATTTAAAAAAAGTAGGATGTGAAATTGTCACCATCGGACAATATTTACAACCTAATCGGCAAAAACTTCTTGTAAAATCTTTTGTTCATCCTGATTCTTTTAAAAAATATGAACAATATGGATTGAGTATAGGAATACCTCACCTTTATTGTGGACCTTTTGTTAGATCTAGCTATAATGCAAATTTAGTTCTTATGCGTGCAAATCAAAAAGAAGCAATTGTTAACAGCGAATAGTAATTAGGTGAATGATGCAAGAATCAGGCGAACCATTTGAACATTATCCTTTAGTAGATGCAATGGATCATGAAATTTTAATGCATCGAGACGCCCATTTTGGCGGTCTCTTTTCTGTCATGTTAGATTATTATAAAGGAGAAGGAAAAGGAATTCAGCCTGATTTTACAATTGAGAGGATTGAGCGATTGGCAACTCTCGAAGCTGAAATGAAAGAAAATTTAGCAGCTTTATTTTTTACAGCATCGGAAGCGCAAAAAGTGGCTGACGCGAGAGCAGCGTATCAAAATTTACGTTCTATTTATGAAATTCAAAATCAACAAAATCGTTTTCCTCGATTGATTGCTGATTTAATTTTATCTGAAGACGAAGAAGCAGAAAAAGAAGTGAATGCCATTGTGACGGAGAGAGATAAAATTGTTCCTCTTCTTATTGAATGTTTGGGCAATGAGCAATTTTATGATCCAATTTTTCCTGGCTATGGATTGCTACCCTCTTTGATAGTTAAATGTTTAGGTAAAATTGGAGACAAACGAGCCATTATTTCTTTATTTGAAGCGTTTGGTCAAGGAGATTTTTTTGCAGATGAACAAATACTTAGAGCGCTCAAAGCAATTGGGGATCCTGCAAAGGCTTTTTTATTAAAAGTTGTTTGTGGGAAACCTCTGAATGAAGATAATGAACGTGCTGCGATTGGCTTACTTGCTTTTAAAGAAAGTCCTGAAGTTGCAAATACATGTTTTAATCTATTAAAAAACGAAGATATTCAAAAAAAATCTTGCCTCTCCACTTATTTGACTTTAGCTTGCATAGGTTTACAAGATGAACATTTAAGACAAGAATTTCGGCAGATGGTTACCCAGCCGCAACTCAACGCAATGTTGAAAGAGGATATGAAAGGAATTCTTCACAGTTGGGATCAACCCGAATAATAAATCCTAGTATTTTGATAATCAATAGGTTAAAAAAATAAAGCTAAAAATCATTAACGGACAAATAAAGAAAATTGTCAGAAAAGCTTTTTGAGTAAGAGTATCTCTTCATAAAGTTTGTAGAATGTTTGATGCAAGGATGCCAACATGTCTGCTAGATTTTATGGATTTCATTATCAACGATTTATCTGAGAATTTAAATGCACAATTCGCCTGTCATGAGAACGATGAGTTGGAAATGATCAGTGGCTATGGCTTGTCTTTCATAAAAAATTGCCAAGTGCTTGCTAGGCTAGTGGATCCTCGAGATAAAAAACCGCTGGACTTCTTTTTGCCAAACTGCCTGAATCCTTAAAAATAAGCCCTCTATTTCGCTGATAAATTTATGTTTATTGGGAAACCATTCCTTGGAGCCAACATCAACCAGTTAGCAAGCCATCTGGTCAGACAAGCGACATTGAAAGGTTAATTGTGCTTTCAGACAAAGATGTGCAAGACTGGTGAGAAAAACACTTTCATTTTCTAAAAAGCTAACTAATCCCAT